>NZ_CABSXI010000025.1:0-32308 GCF_902481605.1 uncultured Oribacterium sp.
TTCTTGTTAAGAACATCTTCATCTGCGCAGGAGTGGTATTCTGGGCTTCATCCAAGATAATATAGGCATTATCCAAGGTTCTACCACGCATATAGGCCAAGGGAGCAACTTCGATAAGGCCCTTCTCCGCATTGGCCAGATATTGTTCCGGTCCCATAATCTGGTACAGAGCATCATATAAAGGACGAAGATAGGGATCCACCTTGGACTGTAAATCTCCCGGTAAAAATCCAAGCTTCTCTCCCGCCTCTATAGCAGGTCTTGTCAGGATAATTCGGGAAACCTCCTCTTCACGAAAGGCGGAAATAGCCATAGCCATGGCCAGATAGGTTTTTCCGGTTCCCGCAGGACCGATGCCAAAGGTAATCATATTTTTCCGTATGGCATCCACATAGGCCTTTTGCCCTAAAGTCTTAGGCTTTACAGGTTTTCCCAAAGCGGTTCTTGCCAGCAAATCCTCATCCAAATGCAGGAGAGCATCTCCCTTTCCTTCCTTAACCGTCAAGGAAATGGCATAGTTTACATTTTGCTCATTAATAGCAGTCCCCTTTTGAGATAACTTCAAAAGGGAAAGAAGCACTTCCTTTGCTTTGTTTGCAGCGTCTTCTTCCCCTATGATTTTCAATAATCCGTCTCGATCAATAATACTGACTTGAAACTGTTTTTGAATCTTATTTAAATTTTGATCCATCTGTCCCAGAATATTCATTTCATGTTCCAGAGGAATATCTAATAGCAATTCTCTTTCCGCCATGGGACTCCTTTTTTGAAAGAAAATAGCCCTAATTCATTGCTGAATCAGGGCTAACATCTAAGCTATAAATTAGTTGAACTTACGCTTTCTAGCCGCTTCAGACTTCTTCTTACGTCTTACTGATGGCTTCTCGTAATGCTCTCTCTTACGAATTTCTTGCTGGATTCCTGCCTTAGCACAGTTTCTTTTGAATCTGCGTAAAGCACTGTCCAAAGACTCGTTTTCTTTTACGATGACATTTGACATGCGATACCCCAAACCTCCCTTCGGGCACAAACTAGAGTTTATTATAACACCAAAATTTCATACGTCAATGACTTTTTTAGAACTAAAGCTATTTTTTACCCGGAGCTTTTTCCTTAGCCCAGCTGTTTCTTCATGCTCTCCAAAGACTGCTTTAAAGCTTCCTCTAACTTTGCAGTATCCTTTCCACCGGCCTGAGCCATCTGAGGCTTACCGCCTCCCCCACCTCCAAGGATAGGAGCAATCTCTTTAATCAGATTTCCGGCATGGGCACCGAGCTTTACCGCAGCGTTAGCGGCTGTAGCCATAAGAATCGGCTTACCGTCTTCTACAGAGGCCAGAAGGATAAAGGCATTCTTATGTTTATCCTTTAAGCTGTCTCCCAGATTTCGAAGGGCATTTCTGTCCATTCCCGGAATATTGGCGGCAATCAGAGAACAATCCTTGTATTCTACCACTGCCAAATCTTCCACTTCCGCATTGGCCAGCTTCGCCTTTAACTGTTCGCACTGGGAACGGCTTTCCTTTAATTCCTTCTCCAGACTCTCTACCCTGGCCAATAAATGCTCCGGATCTGCCTTTAATTTTCCGCTAAGACTCTTTAACAGCTCCTCCTCATGGTGGAAATAATCAAAGAGGTTCTGAGATGTGATGGCTTCGATTCTTCTGACTCCGGCAGCAACACCCTGCTCGGAAAGAATCTTAAAGGCCTGGATGGAGGAGGAATTCTCTACATGGGTTCCTCCGCAAAGCTCAATGGAGAAATCTCCTACGGAAACCACTCTTACGGTATCACCGTACTTTTCTCCGAATAATGCGGTAGCACCGGATTTTTTAGCTTCTTCAATGGGCATTTCCCGTGTAAGCACCACGTCGCCTCTGGCAATTTCTTCATTGACCAAATTCTCAACCTTCTCAAGTTCTTCTTTGGTTAAGGCTGTAAAATGCGTAAAGTCAAAACGAAGACGCTTATCATCATAGTAAGCTCCCGCCTGTTCTACATGGCTTCCCAAGGTTTCCTTCAGAGCCTTCTGTAAAAGGTGGGTTGCGGTATGGTTTCTGGCGGTTAAAGCACGCTTCTTGGCATCTACCGTTAAAGTTACGGTATCTCCTACGGAAAAACCTCCCTGCTCTACAGTTCCCAGGTGAGCCAGTTTTCCCCCCTGTAAGTGAATCGTTTCTTCTACTGTGAATACGGAAGTTCCGGAACAAATCTTTCCCTGATCTCCCTGCTGTCCACCCATGGTTCCATAGAAGGGACTGCGATCGGTAATTACTGCGGCACGATTTCCCGCCTCAACGGAAGGACGAATTTCATCCTCATCTCCATTGTCCGCAAGGTATACCAATGCAGTAACCTTTCCTTCACATTCCAGAGTATCGTATCCAACAAACTCTGTCTTTAAAGAGGCATCCAGATTTTGGTAAATGTCGTCTCTTCCCATGTAGTTGGTGCTCTTTCTTGCCGCTCTTGCGGTCTCTCTTTGCACCTTCATCGCCTGCTGGAAAGCCTCTTCATCTACGGTAATTCCGCTATCCTCTAAGATTTCCTTGGTTAAATCCAGAGGGAAACCATAGGTGTCGTACAGACGGAAGGCATCTTCTCCGGAAAGAAGCTTCTCTCCCTTTTTCTGTAAGTCTTCCTTTAAGCCCTGTAAAATGGCAAGACCGTTATCAATGGTCTTGTTGAAACGATCCTCTTCCTCGGAAATAACCCGAAGAATCATATCTTTCTTTTCAGAAAGCTCGGGATATCCGTCAGAGGACAAGGCAATAGCCTTTTCGGAAAGCTTGGATAGACTTCCTGCAGGAATTCCTAAAATGCGTCCATGTCTTGCCGCTCTTCTTAACAATCTACGGAAAACGTAGCCTCTTCCCTCATTGGAAGGCATAATACCGTCAGAAGCCATAAAGGTGCAGCTCTTTACATGGTCGGCAATAATACGGAAGGAAACATCCGCAGTCTTGTCCTCCAGATACTTTTTTCCGGAAAGACTTTCAATCTCTGTCATCATGGCCTGGTTGGTATCCACGTCAAACAAAGAGGGAACATCCTGGCAAACTACCGCAAGACGCTCCAGTCCCATTCCGGTATCAATGTTCTTTTGAATAAGGTCGGTGTAATTTCCATGACCGTCATTGTTAAACTGGGAGAATACCACGTTCCAAACCTCTAAGAAACGATCTCCCTCTCCGCCCATTACATCCTCAGGGCCTGTACCGTATTTCTCTCCACGGTCATAGTAAATTTCGGAACAGGGACCGCAGGGACCTACACCATGCTCCCAGAAATTATCCTTCTTTCCAAAGCGATAGATACGATCTGCAGGAATACCGATTTCCTCATTCCATACCTTGAAAGCCTCTTCATCCTCCAAGTAAATACTGGGATAAAGACGATCCTTCTCCAGACCTACTCTCTCTGTCAAAAATTCCCAGGCAAAATGTAAAGCCTCGGACTTGAAATAATCTCCGAAGGAAAAGTTTCCCAGCATCTCGAAGAAAGTACCATGTCTTGCAGTCTTACCGATGTTCTCAATATCACCGGTACGGATACACTTCTGGCAGGTAGCCACTCTTCTCTTTGGCGGGATTTCCTGACCGGTAAAATAAGGCTTTAAAGGTGCCATTCCTGAGTTGATTAACAATAAGCTATTATCATTATGGGGAACCAGGGAAAAGCTTTTCATTACCAAATGTTCCTTCTCCTGAAAATAGGCTAAAAACATTTTTCTTAATTCATTAACACCATATTTCTTCATACAATCTCCCTTTATGCAGTATAGAAATTTCCTTACTGAATTTCTGAATGAGTAAGGTTTTAGCAAAACAAGAAGGCCTGCAATACCTTCTCTACACAATCTTACAAATTATACAGTACTTAGGGCTATGAGGCAAGGGAGGACAAAAAGTCTTTCAGCTTTTCTGTATAGAGGCTTTTGTTTACAAAAACCGATTCCGCATGACCTGCCTTTGGTACCAACAACAAATCTCTCTTCCCCTTGGTAGCTTCATACATTCTTTCACTATTTGCCGGCAAAATGTATTGGTCATCTTCTCCATGGATAAAAAGGATAGGCACCTGATTTTTTGCCAAAGAGTCGATGGGGCGCATGGTGGAAATAGGAATACCGAAATGAAGCTTGGCATATTGGTTCATAACCGGGCCGATAGCTGTTGGAATGTGACTGTATCGCCAGATTTCCTCCAAAACATTTTCGATATCGGAAAAACCGCAGTCAGCTACAGCGAAGGAAACATTTTGTACATCTTTCAATGAGGCAATTGTTGTGGCAGCTCCAAGAGATTCTCCATGCAAGCCAATCTCCGCATTCCTTCCCAGTTTTTCCTAAAAAAAATGTACTATTTCCGCCAAATCCTTTCCTTCCCTCACACTGTAGCTACAAAAAGTACTTTCATTTGCTCCATGCCCTCGTAAATCATAAATAATACAATTATAGCCTAAGGAAAGATAGATAGAGGCATACTTTAAACTTCCATATCGAGTATCCTTATAACCATGACTTATAATAACATATTTAGAAGAAGGGGTCGGGTTCTTTAAAATTTCTCCATGGAGCACATAAGAATCATAGCTTGTAACAGTAAACTCTTCTTTTTGCAAACCATTATAAAAGGAAGTATCATAATGTTCTCTTTGCCATTCCATCGACTCTTCCAGGCTTTGTCCTTCACCGTAGAATATATTTTTGCCAAGCATAGAGACAAAAGCTAAAAATAAAATTAAAATACTGATAAAAATCACAGCAAGGATAGATATATTAATATTTTTAATTATCATAATTTGCTCCTTTTAACGAAAAGGACTAGCCGTCCTGATCTTCAAAAATCTTCTCCAATAAAACAGAACACCTAGCCTTTGTCAGCTGAATATATTTTTTTAAGTAGTCAATATTTTCCTCTACACCGGTTTTCTCCATGCTTAGCTCTTTTTTACTCTCCATGCTTCTTTGACTCAAAAACACACTTTGCTCGGCAAAAAAGTTTTCCCTCTCATTTCCGGTGATATTTCTGCTGTAATAGCTTACCAGACGCTGCATTTCTTTATCGTAGAGTTCTCCGATTTTTTCATATCGTCTTCGCAGAGAGAGGTTTTTCTGCCAGCTTTCATCCTCTTCTATCTGATTCAATAGCTGAAATTCATTTTGAAAACGAAGATAGCTGTCGGAATCCGGCTCCTCCTCATCCTCTTCACTGGGAAGCAGGGAAAGGGGCTCCTGAACTTCTTCTCTGCTATTCCTGTTCTCCTCATAGCTTTTTAGAGCATTTTTCCAATGCCTGTGTAGGCCAAAGCTGACAAGACTCAGAAATAGGAAAAGAAGCAATAAGACCTTGAGATAAGCCATAAATTGTTTTCTGGGCATAATTATTCCGATAAATAAGCCGCTCTTACCTGAGGATCGGAAAGTAAGTCTCCGGCTTTTCCTTCTAATCGAATGTTTCCGGTTTCCAATACATAAGCTCTGTCTGCAATCATTAAAGCCTTGTTGGCATTTTGCTCTACCAAGAGTACGGTTACCCCGGACTCATGAATCTTTTGAATAATATCAAAGATTTCGTTTACGTAAATGGGAGAAAGTCCCATGGATGGTTCATCCAGTAAAATCATCTCCGGCTTTGACATTAAGGCTCTTCCCATAGCCAGCATCTGCTGTTCGCCTCCGGAAAGGGTTCCGGCTACCTGATTTTTTCTTTCCAAAAGACGGGGAAAATGATGATAAATCATATTCAGGCTTTCTTCAATTTCCTTTGAGTCCTTTCTGGTATAGGCTCCCAGCATCAGATTTTGGTATACCGTAAGGCTGGCAAAAACTCTTCTTCCCTCCGGAACATGGGCAAGTCCCTTGGAAACCAGCTTGTATCCGGGAAGCTTACTGACATTTTCCCCTCTATAAATGATTTCTCCCTGGGAATGGGGAATTAAACCGGTAATCGTTTGCAGGGTACTGGTTTTTCCGGCGCCGTTGGCTCCGATTAAGGTTACGATTTCTCCTTTGTTCACATGGAAATCCAAGCCCTTAATGGCATGAATCATCCCATAATGTACATGAAGATTCTTTACCTCTAAAATTTGTTCCATAATTACTCTCCTAAATAAGCCTTGATAACCTTCTCGTCATGCAACACTTCCTGAGTCTTTCCTTCTGTAAGGACTTGCCCGAAGTTCAGTACGGTAAGGCGATCACATATGCCGGATACCAGCTTCATATCATGTTCAATCAATAAAATGGTCATATCAAAACGATCTCGAACCAGTCTGATAGTGTCCATCAGTTCTTCCGTTTCATTGGGATTCATTCCCGCTGCAGGCTCATCCAATAAAAGTAAGGAAGGATTGGTTGCCAAAGCTCTTGCAATTTCCAGCTTTCTTTGTTTTCCGTAGGGGAGGTTTCCCGCAAAGTCCAAAGCATGCTCTTCCAGATGAAAAACAGAGAGTAAATCCAGAGCTCTATCCGACATTTCCTTTTCTTTTTGAAAATACCGGGGAAGTCTAAAAATCCCTTCGATAAAGGAATAGGAATTTTCCTGGAAAAATCCTGCCTTAACATTATCCAATACTGTCAGCTTATCGAATAATCGAATATTCTGAAAGGTTCTGGCAATTCCTTTTTTGTTAATCTCAATGCAGGAGCTTCCCACAATATTTTTTCCATTTAAAAGAATTTCTCCGGTATTGGGCTGGTAAACTCCGGTAAGCAGGTTAAATACTGTGGTTTTACCGGCACCGTTGGGCCCGATTAAGCCGTACAATTCTTTTTTATCAATGGAAATATGGAACTGATCTACCGCCTTCAGACCTCCAAAGGAAATGCCTAAGGCATTCACTTCTAAAAGACTCATGCATTCACCTCCTTACGGAACAGACGATGAAGAATATTCTCCCGAAAAGCGATAAAGCCGGGGGCGGAAGTAAATAGCATCATCACAATCAAAACAACGGCATAAATCAACATTCTGTAGTCATTTAAAGAACGAAGAAGTTCAGGAAGCAGAGTCAGAACAACAGCGGCCAAGATAGAACCGCGCATATTGCCAATTCCGCCTAAAACCACGAATACCAGAATCATAATGGACTGATTGTATCCGAAGTTTTTCGGTAAAGCCTGTAGAGAGCTTAAATTATGGGCATACAATACCCCGGCAATTCCTGCAATAGCCGCTGAAATTGTAAAACAAAGCAGCTTCAGTTTTGAAGCAGGTAATGCAATACTTTCCGCCGCAATACGATTATCACGAATCGCCATTACCGCTCTTCCTGTTCTGGAATGAATAAAATGCTGGATAAAAAGCATAGACAGTAAGAGAAGTACAATTCCTACGGTGAAGTTACTGTACTTAGGCGTACCGGTAATTCCCTGTGCGCCTTTAATAATCCATTTTCCCCCTTCTCCCAAAGCAACGGCGGTACCGTCCTTTAAGGAAAAATGCCAACCATTCTTATCCACACCAAAATACAGAGCATTAATGATGTTTTTGATAATTTCTCCGAAGGCCAAGGTTACGATAGCCAAATAGTCTCCTTTCAGCCTGAGAACCGGAATTCCGATTAAAAAGCCGAAGAATCCGGCAGAAATAGCGCCAATGCAGAGGGCAATAAAGAAAATCAACATTGGAGGCAGAGAGCTTCCCTTTAAAAGCATGGAACAGCTTGCGGAGAAGAAAGCTCCTACGCACATAAAGCCCGCATGCCCCAGTGACAATTCTCCGGAAATACCTACTACAAGGTTAAGGCTTATGGCCAAAATAGAATAAATACACAGGGGAACCAAAAGTCCCTTCATCAGAGAACTGACTGAACCGGATTTTAGGAATAGTTGAACAACAAAGTACACGATAAGAATGACTCCGTAATTCAAAAAAATATCTTTGATTTTTTTCATTTGTACATTCTTCATCTTACACCTTCTCCATAATCTTCTTTCCTAAAATTCCGCTTGGCTTAATCAGCAATACAATAATCAAAACGGAAAAAACAATGGCATCGGACAGTTTGGAAGAAATATAGGCCTTGGACAGATTTTCCAGAACGCCAAGTAAAATTCCGCCGATAAATGCTCCGGGAATAGAACCGATTCCTCCCAATACGGCAGCCACAAAGGCCTTAATGCCGGGCATGGCTCCTGTTGTTGGAGTAAGAGTAGGATAAGCGGAGCAAAGAAGGATTCCGGCCACACTGGCCAGAGCGGAACCAATGGCAAAGGTAAGGGCAATGGTACCGTTTACATTTACTCCCATCAAAGTGGCTGCACCCTTGTCCTCGGATACCGCCAGCATAGCCTGTCCTGCCCTGGTTTTATGGATAAACAGTAATAAAACAACAGCAACTAAAATTCCCACCAAAATGGTGACCATAGTTTCTCCGGAAATGACCAGCTGTCCTCCTGCCAGCTTCAAAGCAGGAAGCTTTACAAAGGACTGGAAGCTTTTGGGATTGGCTCCGAAAAGCAATAAAGCAAGATTTTGTAAAAGATAAGACACACCGATGGCAGTAATCAATACAGCTAGAGAATTGGCTGAACGAAGGGGCTTATAAGCTACCCTTTCCACTAAGACGCCAAGGGCGGTACAGATTGCCATACTAAAAAGAATAGACAGGGGAATACCCAATCCCATCTGGTTAAAAGCGAGAAAAGCGGCATAGCCTCCCACCATCAAAATATCTCCATGGGCAAAATTCAGCATTTTTGCAATGCCGTAAACCATGGTATAACCTAGGGCAATGATGGCATACACCGAGCCCAAACTGATTCCGTTTAAAAGATAGGAAATAAAACTCATCTTTTTCTCACTTTCTCTTGATGTAAATAGAAAGGGCAAGCCTCAGCATTGCCCTTTCCATAATTCTTACCGGTGGCCCAGGCGAAGCCTTTGACTTCCGGTGTATAACGACTTCTTAACTAAAGATTCAGGCAGAGCCTGTAGTCTTCCATTTATAAGACAATCATTATTCGGCAGATACGTAAGCTCCGTCCTTGATAATGACAGCCTTAGGCTCCTTATCCACGTCTCCGGCCTCATTCCACTTCATGCCGGTACCGGTAAGTCCATCCAGGCTAATCTCTGTCATAGCCTTCTCCATTGCAGTACCCAAATCGGAAACACTCTGATCAGGAGTTAAGCCGGCCTTCTCTACAGCTGCCTTAATAGCATATACTGCGTCATAAGCATCTGCTGCGAACTGAATCGGAGTCTCCTTATACTTTTCTTTGTAGTTCTTTACAAAGTTAACGGTTAAATCATCCTTTGCATCGGCAGCAAAGGGAGTTAAAAGCATCAGGCCTTCTGCCAGAGAAACATCAAAGTTCTCCACGTTTAAGATACCGTCCATACCGTCACATCCGAAGAAGGTCGGCTTGAAGCCCATGGTATTGGCCTGAGTAAGTACTAAAGCAGCCTCAGTGTAGTAGAAGGGTAAGAATACCAGCTCAGCACCGGAATCCTTCATCTTCTGCAGCTGTGTGGAGAAGTCCTTGTTGGAATCAGCGGTAAACTGCTCATCAGCAACAACTTCCAATCCCTGCTTAGGCGCTTCGGCAACAAAGGAATCATGAATTCCGGAAGAATATACGTCAGAAGAATCATAAATAATTCCAATCTTCTTGCCTAAATTATGACTTCCGATATACTCTGCAGACTTTGTTCCCTGTGCAGGATCGGAAAAGCATACTCGGAATACATTCTTAGGAGCGGTAACCTCCACTGCGGATCCGGAGGGAGAAAGAAGAAACATATTGTCCCCTTCCGCTTCCGTTCCTACTGCGATAGCAGGAGCACTGGTAGTTGGTCCTACAAGGAACTGCATTCCCCAGTCCTTTAAGCTGTTGTATGCATTGATAGCCTTTTCCTGATCATGCTCATCGTCAGCCTTCTTGTATTCAATCTGGTATCCGTTGATTCCGCCATTTGCGTTAATCTCATCAATAGCAATTTCCGCACCGTTTACTACGGCATTACCATATACTGCAGCGCCGCCGGTTAAAGGTCCCTGTCCTCCGATTTTCCAAGTTAATCCGCTCTTCTCGGCTCCGGAGCTTTCTGCATTTGCCTTAGATTCCGCTTCTGTAGCTTTCTTCTCTCCGCTTGCGCCTCCGCAGGCTACTAAAGATGCTGCCATTAATGCGGCTAAAACCATAGATAATTGTTTTTTCATGTTAATCCTCCCTTATTTCACTATCAGTAAAATACTTTCCGTATTATAGGGAGAAGTTCTTTTCTTGTCAATTCTTTTTATAACAATTTAACATAAAAAAAGAGGTAGATATAACTAAAAGTAATACCTACCATGAATAACATACTATGGGAAGCTAACGCCCGGACTTTCCGCCCGACTATCCCTAAGCATAAGATCCATTACGGCCTGCTTCGGGTTCTTTCCCTCAAATAATACCCTGTTTACTTCATGGACTATGGGCAGGTCTACACCATACTTTGCGCCTAAAGCTAGAGCAGCCTTGGCTGCGTATACCCCTTCTACCACCTGTCCCACTTCCTTCATAGCTTCTTCATAGCTTAATCCTTCGCCAATCAAGAAGCCTGCCTTACGATTTCTGGAATGCTTGGAGGCACAGGTTACAATCAGATCGCCGATTCCGGAAAGCCCGGCAAAGGTCTCCAAATGCCCTCCCATAGCCTGTCCCAGCCTTGCAATCTCCGCTATACCTCTGGTAATCAGTGCAGCCTTGGTATTGTCTCCGTAGCCTAAACCGTCTGCAATTCCGGCCGCTAATGCAATGACATTCTTTAATGCGGCACCGATTTCCACTCCCAGAACATCTTTATTGATATAAACGCGAAAGCTGTCAGATTGGAAAGTTTTTTGTATGGTTTTCGCACAGCTTTCTTCTCCTGCAGCACATACAATAGTGGTAGGCAGAAAACGGGATACTTCCTCCGCATGGGAAGGGCCCGAAAGAACCGCCACAGGATTTTCCGGAAAAATCTCTTCCAATATCTGGGACATGGTCAGTAAGGTCTTTTCTTCTATCCCCTTGGATACCGTTAGAAGAATCTGATCTTTTTGAATATAGTCCTTTACCTGCTCTCCTACAGATCGGGTAAACAAAGAAGGCACCGCAAAAATGACCATTTCCTTATCCTTTAGTGCCCTTTCCAAAGAGGAGGTGATTTCGATATCTTCAGCAAAGCTTGTACCCGGAAGATTCTTCGGTTCTCTGGTTTTTTTCAGTTCTGCTTCCTCCTCTTTAGAATAGGTCCATAAGCTTAAGCTGTGATTGTTTTTTCTTAGCGTTATGGCTAAGGCGGAACCCCAGGTTCCGATACCCAGAATAGCAATCTTCATGAAGACTCCTTTGTATGAAAATAAAATTTTATATTGAGAAATCCTTATTCAAGAAAAAAACTTAATCTTACAAGTTACTCTTTCCGCTTTTCTATTTATTCTTGCCAAATTTATTTTCCGTACCATTCATTAAGCGTTTCATATTTTCCCTATGCTGAAACAAACAAAGTAAGGCCAAAAAAAGACTTAATCCACACATCGGCAGGTAAATAGCTTCCGAAAACGGAAAAAGAATTCCTGATTTTCCCATAAGAAGCACGGATAAAAAGAAGACAAAAACGGAAAGAACAGAGCCTAAGCTGACATATTTCGTTGTTAAAACTATCAGGATAAAAAAGCATAAAAGTCCCAGGGTATATAAGGGAGCCAAAGCAATCAACAAAGCACCGGTGCAAGCCACACCTTTACCTCCCTTTACCCCGGGGAGGATAGGGAAATTATGTCCCAGAATGGCTCCTATACCGGTGAGCATTAAAATCAAGGTTTTCTGATCTTCATTTGCCGGCTTCCAAAATAAAATCATCAGAAATATAGGAACCATACATTTCGCAATATCCATTAAAAGAACCGTGATGCCGGCTCTTTTCCCCAAGGTTCGTAAAACATTGGTACTTCCCGGATTGCCTGAGCCCTGATGATAAATATCTACTCCCTGAGATTTCGCATAGAGATATCCATTGGGTATATTTCCGAAAATATACCCAAGAATAAAGCAAACACAAAGTTGAAGTATACTCATGACAATTAATCTTCTCCTCTTTCCCGGATAATAAAGCGAATAGGGGTTCCTCTAAAGCCGAAATTTTCTCGAATTTGATTTTCAATATATCTGGTATAGGAAAAATGCATCAGCTCCCTGTCATTAACAAAGATTACAAAGGTGGGAGGCGCAACGGAAGCCTGGGTAATATAGAAAAGCTTTAATCTTTTTCCCTTATCGGAGGGGGGCTGTTTCATGGCTGTTGCTCTTGCCAGAATTTCATTTAAAACACCGGTTTTAATCCGCATTACCTGATTGTCGTGAATCATATTCACCAATTCATAAATCTTATGAATTCTCTGTCCGGTTTCCGCAGAAATAAAGAGATACTCCGCATAGTCCATGTAAGCAAATTTCTCTTTCAGCTGCTTCGTAAATTCCTGCATGGTTTTATCGTTCTTTTCCACCAAATCCCACTTATTGACGGCAATAATAACACCCTTTCCGGATTCATGGGCAATACCGGCAATGCGGGTATCCCCATCGGTAATTCCCTCTACGGCATCAATCAAAACTATACAAATATCAGCCCTGTCCACTGCGGCAACGGTTCGGATCACGGAATATCGTTCAATATCTTCTGTTACCTTCCCCTTTCTTCTCAGACCGGCGGTATCAATAAAGATATAGGGTGTACCGTTATAGGTCACTTCCGTATCAATAGCATCTCTGGTGGTGCCGGCTATGTCCGATACAATAACACGATTTTCTCCCAAAAGCTTATTGGTTAAAGAGCTTTTTCCCACGTTTGGCTTTCCGATAAGAGCAATTTTCAAAGTACCGTCCTCTTCCTCTTCCAGTCCTTCCTTTGGAAAATGCTTTACCACCTCATCCAAAAGGTCTCCCAGCCCTAAGTGGTTGGCAGCAGATACCGGGAAGGGTTCTCCCAGTCCCAGCTGGTAGAACTCATAAATATCATTACCATACTTTTTGATGCTGTCCACCTTGTTTACACAAAGGACAATAGGCTTTTTGGAACGGCGAAGCATCTCTGCCACCTCATAATCCGCATCCACTACGCCGGACTTTACATCTGTGACAAAAATAATCACATCCGCAGTTTCAATAGCCAATTCCGCTTGAGATCGCATCTGCTTTAATAACACATCATCGGAAATCGGTTCGATACCTCCGGTATCCACCATGGTAAAATAATAATTCAACCAGTTTCCCTCCGCATAAATACGGTCTCTGGTTACTCCCGGAGTATCCTGAACAATGGAAATCTGCTTTCCTGCAATCGTATTAAAAAGGGTGGACTTTCCCACATTCGGTCTTCCGACCACTGCTACTATAACTTTTCTCAATTTGCCCCTCCCATAAATTCCTACAACAAATGGAGATATTTTACCATTTTTTCTCCTATAAGAAAAGAGGAAAGGCCTAAGCCTCTCCTCTTTTTATACTTCCTCTATGCCGTATACAATAAACAAGATTTTATTTCCAGCAAGCTTCTTCAGCAAAAGCCAAATTTCTTGCCTTCTGTACATTAGTTATTGTACAGATCAACCATCTTCTTCAGCTTCTCATAACGCTCTCTAGCTTCCTGCTCGTTCTGCAGATCTAAAGCCTTTGCACGCTCCGGATTCTTCAGGGAAAGAGATAAGTAACGAACTTCGCCCTTTAAGAATTCCTGATAAGATTCGAAGTTAGGCTCCTTGGAATTCAAGGTAAACTTCTTGTCTCCACCAAGTGGGTTGTAAATGAAGTTGTTCCAATATCCAGCCTCTACAGCCAGCTTCTCTTCTGTCTGTGCCTTAGCCATACCCTTCTTAATACCATGGTTGATACATGGAGAATAAGCGATGATTAAGGATGGTCCCGGATAAGCCTCAGCCTCGGAAATTGCCTTAACAGTCTGGGCCATATCAGCACCCATAGCGATGTGTGCTACATATACATAGCCGTAGGACATAGCAATTCCTGCAAGATCCTTCTTCTTAGTCTCCTTACCGCCGGCAGCAAACTGTGCTACCGCACCGGTAGGAGTAGCCTTGGAAGACTGTCCACCTGTGTTGGAGTAAACCTCGGTATCGAATACCATTACGTTGATGTCCTTACCGGAAGCAAGAACGTGGTCAAGTCCACCGAAACCGATATCATAAGCCCAACCGTCTCCACCGAAGATCCACTGGCTCTTCTTGGAAAGGAAGTCTTTGTTCTTTAATAAATCTACAGCAACCGCATCTGTCTTACCGGACAATGCTGTCACTAACTTATCTGTAGCTGTTCCATTTGTAGCACCGATGGAGAAGGTATCCAAATATTCCTTAGCTGCCTCTACAAGAGCGGCATCCTTATTTTCTTCTACAAGCTTCTCAACCTGCTTCTTTAATCTGTCACGGATAGCATTCTGTGCCAAAAGCATTCCGTATCCAAACTCCGCATTATCCTCAAAGAGAGAGTTATCCCATGCAGGACCCTGTCCCTTGGCATTTACGGTGTAAGGAGTGGATGGAGAAGAGTTACCCCAGATAGAAGAACATCCGGTTGCGTTACTGATGTACATTCTCTCTCCGAAAAGCTGGGTAATTAACTTCGCATAAGGAGTCTCTCCACATCCGGGACATGCGCCGGAGAACTCGAAGAGTGGCTTCTTAAACTGAGATCCCTTAACGGTAGTCTCCTTAAACTTCGCAATAACTTCCTGCTTCTCAGGAAGCTCAACAGCGTAATCGAAGTACTTCTGGCGATCCAGGTTATCCTCGATTGGGGACATTACAAGAGCCTTCTCGCCCTTCATTCCGGGACAAACGTTTGCGCAGGATCCGCAACCAACACAGTCTAATACGGAAACCTTAATACCGAACTTGTAGTTAGGCATTCCGTTCATAGCCTTCTGCTGATCTGCTTCCGGAGCCTTAGCTGCCTCATCCTCGGTGTATGCAAATGCACGAATTGCTGCGTGAGGACATACATAAGAACAGAAGTTACACTGGATACAGTTGTCAGGGTTCCATGCAGGAACGTTTACGGCAATACCACGCTTCTCATAAGCAGCAGATCCTACAGGAGTAGAACCGTCTACATAATCACCAAATGCGGAAACGGGAAGATTGTTTCCTTCCTGTGCGGAAACATAGTTCTGGATATTGTTTACGAAATCCAAAACATCCTTTCTTCCGGCAGTCTTGGTCTTGAACTCAAGTCCCTCATCGGCACAGTTGCTCCATTCCTTCTTTACTTCTACTTCTTCGAAGGCATTTGCACCGGCATCGATAGCTGCCCAGTTCTTCTTTACAACGTCCTCACCCTTACGACCGTAGGTCTTCTGAGCGGCATCCTTCATTAACTTGTTAGCCTGCTCCTTAGGGATGATTCCGGTTAAAGTAAAGAATGCGGACTGAAGGATGGTGTTGATACGGGTTGGTCCCATTCCTGTCTCAATACCAATCTTAACACCGTTGATGATGTAGAACTTGATATTGTGGTCAGCCATATACTTCTTAACCTGTCCGGGGATGTGATTCTCCACCTCATCCTTGGACCAAGTACAGTTCAATAAGAAGGTTCCGCCGTCTACAAGCTCCTGAACCATGTTGAACTTGGTCATGTAGGAAGGATTGTGACAAGCTACGAAGTTAGCTCTCTTAATCAGGTATGTGGACTTAATCGGCTGATCTCCAAAACGAAGGTGAGACATGGTAACACCGCCGGACTTCTTGGAGTCATAGTCAAAGTAAGCCTGTGCGTACTTATCTGTGTTATCTCCGATAATCTTGATGGAGTTCTTATTCGCACCAACAGTACCGTCTGCTCCCAGTCCCCAGAACTTACAGTTTACAGTTCCCTTTGGAGTAGTAACGATAGATGGTCCTTCCTGTAAGGAAAGGTGAGTTACATCATCGTTGATACCGATGGTAAATCTCTTCTTATCGGTATTGTTGTATACAGCTACGATCTGTGCAGGAGTAGTATCCTTGGAACCTAAGCCGTAACGTCCGGAAAGAACGGTTACGTTCTTAAACTCGCTGGTGGAAAGAGCAGCTACAACGTCTAAGTATAAAGGCTCACCGATAGATCCGGGCTCCTTTGTACGATCCAATACGGAAATAGTCTTTACTGTCTTTGGAATAGCCTTTAAGAAAGCGTCAACAGCAAATGGACGATACAGTCTAACCTTGATAAGTCCAAGCTTTCTGCCTTCCTTCTCAGCCAAATAATCGATGGTCTCTTCAATGGTCTCGTTTACAGAACCCATAGCAATAATTACGTGCTCTGCATCCGGAGCTCCATAGTAGTTAAAGAGCTGGTAATTGGTTCCGATCTTCTTATTAACCTTGTCCATGTACTCCTGAACGATAGCAGGAAGTGCATCATAATAAGGGTTGGAAGCCTCTCTTGCCTGGAAGAAAATATCAGGGTTCTGAGCGGAACCTCTCTCTACAGGGTGATTGGGGTTTAATGCGTTCTGACGGAATGCATCTACATACTCCCAATCCACCATATCCTTCAAGTCTTCGTAATCCCACTCTTCAATCTTCTGAATCTCATGGGAAGTACGGAATCCGTCAAAGAAGTTGATGAAAGGAATACGTCCCTTTAATGCTGCAAGGTGAGCTACAGGAGTTAAGTCCATAACTTCCTGAACGGAAGACTCACAAAGTAAAGCGGCACCGGTCTGACGACAAGCCATAACATCGGAGTGATCACCGAAGATGGAAAGGGCGTGGCTGGCAACAGCTCTTGCAGAAACATCAAATACACCGGGAAGCTGCTCTCCGGCAACCTTATAAATATCAGGAATCATCAATAAAAGCCCCTGAGATGCTGTAAATGTAGTCGTTAAAGCACCGGCAGCCAAAGCACCATGCACAGCACCTGCAGCGCCTGCCTCGGACTGCATCTCAGTAACCTGAACAGTCTCACCTAAAATATTCTGTCTTCCCTCTGTTGCCCACTCATCCATATGCTCAGGCATAACGGAAGAAGGAGTAATTGGGAAAATCGCAGCGACCTCTGAGAACGCATAGGACGCATGAGCAGCAGCCTGATTACCGTCCATGGTCTTCATTTTTCTTGCCATAAGTTTCCTCCTAAACTGAAATAAACAAAACCTCTACCTTTCCCCTTTTAGGGAAATCATACAAGGGAATACTAATCTATCCCCATGCTAAAATCAAGGAAAACGCTTACCGTTTTTGATTTAGTACAATAGCTATTTTTTTCACAAGTATTTTTTCGCTTTTTAAAGAAAAAAGCAGCCTTGAATTCCTTGACAATTGTCAAAAAATTCAAAGCTGCCGTAAACCTTAGGTTCCGGGACCGCCGGAAATAACATCCGCTTCCGTAGTGGGAACACTGTTATTCCCTACAGGTCCGTCATTGGAAACAACAGGATTCTCAGAAGTCTTTGTGGTACTCTGGGTTTTACTCTCCTGTGCCTTGGTCTCTGAAGCCTTACTTTCCGTGCTTGCCGCACTGCTTGCTGCCGTGCTTTCCGCTGCACTACTGCTTTCTACAGCATTTGCACTGTACTTCTTAGGAGTATGTCCCTTATAGCTGACATAATGATCTTTTACCTTCTCAGTCTTGCCGTCCTTAGTAATAATCTTATAGGCCTGCCATTCGGAACCGGCGGAACCGTTGCTCTCCTTACCCTGCTGTGGAGTAATGACCTGCACTGCCGGAACGGGAAGGTCTTTAATCTTCTCGGATTCCAATTCCCACTTCACTCCGCTGGGAAGTACAGGAATTCCGTAGATCTGTACTGTAGCGGTTTGGTTGGAATACCAGGCACGAATACCGATGGCATGCTTGGAATCATTCACAAACTTAAAATCCGGTCCGGGCCAAGATACCGTAGCATCCGTACCCGGAGTTACATAGTTAGGGGCAAAGGTGTGGGATCTGCGATAGGTCGTGGTTAATCCGGAGCGGAATACCGCATTGTATAGAGTGGAAGAAATCTGGCAGATTCCTCCTCCTACCTCTTCTACAACTTCTCCCTGATTATAAGCCGCAGCCGCCTTATAGCCCTTTTCTGCAGTTCTCTGCCCTACTACACCGTTAAAGGAAAACTCCTCTCCGGGCTGAAGAACAGTACCGTTTACCGCCTCTGCCGCAAGACGAACATTGGTATTTCTCAGTTCATTGGAAGTAGTTTTGGTGGTAAAGCTGGCAATAATCTTATACTGATCCTTAATGGATGCGGTAGATGCGGGAACCTTCTCTCCCTCAGTACTAATCTCGGAGGAAAATTCTTTATTGTTCAGGGCGTTCAGAATATCCTGTGCGGTAGCATCCACATTAATGGCATAACCGTCCTTGCTGCCGCCAAATTCAAATTCTCCGGTAGATTTATTGTACTTGGTAATGTCTCCATTTTTCGGAGCCATCTTCCAAACAATCGCAAGCTGATTCACATAGTCTTTAATTTTATCGCTAAAATCGGGAAGCTGCAGAATGTAATCCGCCTGAATGGCAGTTGAACTTTCCGCAGTGGTTTCTTCCGCCTTTTTCTTCTTCTTTTTCTTCTCTGTGGAACTCTCCTCCGTACTGCTTTCCGAAGCCTTCTCTTCCTGATACTTGGTATAAATCTGGTCTACAAAATCAGTAATGCTGTCGGATAAGATATCCGGTATTTCATAGTCGCTTTTATTGGGACGAATGGTTACATCGGAAAGCGTATTCTTAACCTTTACCACCTCTTCCGTTCCCTGATCGTCAATACCGTCTTCGCTTTTATTGTCTTCCGCCTTTGGAAATTCCGGCATGGAAAAATAATCAAGATTCGGGTTGGCATTTTTTACCACAAGATGCCAGGTATAAGATTTCTTCAAGAAATCAATAACCTGCTCCTTGGTCATTCCCTTTAGATTTAAAAGCTCAGCCCCCGGTTTAAAGGCGGTATAATCCAAATACAAATCTTCATGAATGGCATTGGGATCTACATACTCCGTTTCAGCAACAGTGGTCTCCGCTTCATGAAAAAAGCCGGCATTCCGGCTTAAAGCAAAGACAGCGGCTGCACTTCCGAATAGGGCAACTGCGGCAATAATAATAGGAAGATGGCCATTGTTCTTGGGGCGTCGTCCACCGCTTCTACCATTACTTCGTCCACTACGGGCCCCTTTATCGCCATAGCTGTACTGGGCACTTCTGCTTCTTGAACCGCCCTTTGCTCTACTAATTCCCTGAGATAATCTTCTTTCGCTGGCTATCATATTCCATCCTTTGTATATGTTTATAAATTTGATAATCCGGATGAGATAGGATTCTCCTATACCATCGGTTAATAACGAGATACCGCATACTTCGCAGGCGATATTCTTCAAGAATAAAAGGTGCTGAGACACAGCACCTTTTTATCATACCATAATCTTTTCATTTGTATAGAAAAGAATCCTAAAAAAAATCTATAGGGCTTTACAAAAATGTAAGAAAAATTCTTCCGTTATTTGACAACAAAGTTCACTATTTTTCCGGGGATATACACTTCTTTTACCAGAGTGCCGTCCAACTTATCCCCTAAACATTCCTTAGCCTTAGCAAGAATTTCCTCCTTACTTAAATCCTTGGGAACCTCAAGTACCGCCTTTACTTTTCCATTTACCTGCAAAGGAAGCTTAATTTCATCCGCCTCCATAGCTTTATCATCGTACTCAGGCCAGCCGGCTGCAAATACGCTGCCCTCTCCCTTTGCCAAATGATAACACTCCTCTGCGATATGAGGGGCAAATGGAGCCAAAAGCACGGAGAAGGTACGAAGGGTTTCCAAATCTACGCCCCCTTCTTTCTTCGCCAAATCCAATAGGCTGTTGTTGTACTCCATGAAGCCGGAAACTACAGTATTTAAGTTAAAGCTGTCAAAACGAAGCTGGATATCATGAATCAAGTTATGCCGTACACGAATCATTTCCTTTGTAGGATTGATATTCTTATCCTTGGATTCCTCTACCAGGTTATAGAAACGATTCAGGAAACGATAAACGCCGTCAATACCTCTGTCATCCCATTCCGCATCCAATTCAGGAGGACCTACAAAAAGCTCATAAAGTCTAAGAGCATCACAGCCATAATCCCTAACCAGATCATCGGGAGATACTACATTTCCCATGGACTTGGACATCTTAATACCGTTTTGTCCTAAAATCATTCCCTGATTAAAGAGCTTTACAAAAGGCTCCTTAAATCCTACCACACCGATATCATAGAGGAATTTTGTCCAGAAACGGGAATACAAAAGGTGTAAGACCGCATGCTCCACGCCTCCGATATACATATCCACCGGCAAATATTTATCAGCCTTCTCTCTGCTGACCAATGCCTTGTCATCATGATTGTCTACATAACGGAGGAAATACCAGGAAGATCCCGCCCACTGAGGCATGGTATTGGTTTCCCGCTTTGCCGGACCTCCACACTTGGGACAAGTGCAGTTTACCCAGTCCGTGATTCCTGCCAACGGAGATTCTCCCGTTCCGGTTGGCTCATAGTTTTCCACCTCGGGAAGCTTTAAAGGAAGCTCTTCCACCGGTACCGCTACATTTCCGCACTTCTCACAATGTACGATAGGAATCGGCTCTCCCCAGTATCTTTGTCTGGAGAAAACCCAGTCTCTGAGCTTAAAGCTTACGGTCTTCCGGCCGAAGCCTCTTTTCTCCACCTCATTTGCCGCTTCCACCTTTAATTCGGAAGATTCTCTTCCATTCCATTCTCCGGAATTAATCATAATACCGGAAGCCTCTGTATAAGCCTCTTCCAATACTTCTTCTTTTCCGTCCTTGGAAATTACCTGCACAATGGGAAGGTCGAACTTCTTGGCAAAAGCAAAGTCTCTGGCATCATGGGCAGGTACACACATAATGGCTCCGGTTCCATGATCTGCCAATACATAGTCGGAAATCCAAATAGCACACTTCTCCCCGTTTAAAGGATTAATGGCATAGGCTCCGGTAAACTCTCCGGTTTTATCCTTATCGTTCACCGCCATTCTTTCCACGTTGGACTTATTGGCCGCCATGGAAATATAGGCTTCTACCTTTTCTCTCTGAGCATCCGTACAAATCTTCTGAACCATGGGATGCTCCGGGGCAAGAACAAGGAAGGTGGCTCCGTAAAGGGTGTCAGGTCTTGTGGTGAAGACGGTAATCTTGTCTTCTCTTCCTTCTAAGGCAAAATCCACTTCCGCTCCGTAGGAACGGCCGATCCACTCCGCCTGCATCTTCTTAACCTTTTCCGGCCAATCCAATTCCTGTAAATCATCCAGTAAGCGATCTGCATATTCGGTAATCTTCAACATCCACTGTCTTAAATTCTTCTTGGTAACAGCAGTACCGCAACGTTCACACTTACCATCCACTACTTCCTCATTGGCAAGTCCTGTTTTACAGCTTGGGCACCAGTTGATAGGGAACTCCTTTTCATAAGCCAGTCCCTTCTCAAACATTTTCACAAAAATCCACTGGGTCCACTTATAGAAGTTGGGATCAGTAGTATTCACTTCCATGTCCCAATCGTAAATGGCATTAATCTGCTGTAACTGTCGCTTAATGTTCTCCACATTTTTCTTTGTGGTAATGGAGGGATGGATGCCCATC
This sequence comes from uncultured Oribacterium sp., assembly GCF_902481605.1. Classification (NCBI taxonomy): domain Bacteria; kingdom Bacillati; phylum Bacillota; class Clostridia; order Lachnospirales; family Lachnospiraceae; genus Oribacterium; species uncultured Oribacterium sp. The sequence continues at coordinate 21,621 of NZ_CABSXI010000025.1, forward strand.
TTAATGGCATAGTTTTCAGCAGGTAAACCAAAGGCATCCCAGCCCATGGGATGAATCACATACTTCCCCTTAATGACCTGATAACGTGACCAAGCATCGGAAATCACGTAGCCTCTCCAGTGTCCTACATGCAGTCCGGAACCGGAGGGATAAGGGAACATATCTAAGCAATAGTATTTTTCTTTCTTCTCGTCCTTTGGGTTAATGGGATTTTTCTCCCAAAATTCCTGCCACTTCTTCTCTACGGCAGCATGATTATATCTAGCCATTTTTTCACCTCGAACTTTCTATGATAACGAATGCCATTTTATAACCCCTACTCAGTCTCGTCAAGCTTAGGATAGGGCTTCCTTGCACTTTCAAAGCCGTTGTCCTTGGTAATATGCAATCGATCACAAGCTTTAAAAAATAGTTTACTGTTTTTTCTGGATAAGGAAAATTCTTCTCTCAAGTCCTCTACAGTGATTTCTCCCTTGCTCTGTAATTTTTCCAAAGTAAATTCTTTTAACTTGGAAAATAAATTACCCAAAGTATAATATTCCCCTTCCAGTTGCACCAGGGTTCCCTTCTCTTCCAAACAAGCAACGATATCCAACAGAATTTTTTCTTCCTCCTTGCTCCATAAGGGCTCCGTAATTTTCGGGAACGAAAATTTAGCCTTTTGCATCAGAGTAATCAAGGTATTGGCAATATTGGTGTATTTTTCATCCTTCTTCATCTTATAATCTTTTATGGCTAGAATATCATGAGATATTCTGAAAATTTCCTTTTCACGCCAATATTCCAGAAGTGCTTTATAAATGTTTCTGTTGTAAGAGCTAAAAAAACGACTGTACAATACCGATGTTTTTTCTCCAATTTTATAAGGATTTCTTTGATAAAAATCCTTCATATAGTACTGAATTTGCTTTTCCTTCTCTTCCAAATCTTCCCCGGGAATCAGATACTTTTCTCCTTGCAAAAGGATGCTGATAAGTTCTCCCTTTTCTTCCTTATCTCTTAAGGCATTTTCGATATTGCCATATCCGGGAAAAGCTTTTCGAATAGCGGAGAGAGCCAAAAAAATGCCTTTTTTCTTGTGAAAAAAATTCTGAAGCAAACTTCCTTCATCCGCATCTTCCAGGCTTCTAAGTCTTTCCGTTTGAAAACGCCCTCTTCTATGCCTCCCCCTTGGCAAAGGATCTATCACCTTTCCCCCGCCAATGCTTAGCTTTTGGGATTCGTCTCTTAGAATAAAGCGGTCTCCGCTTAAGGCTACAACAGGCTCTTCACACTGCAACTGAACCAAGGCTGAGCTCTTATTGGGGATTTCCTCCCCCTCCAAGCAGACAAGCTTGCAGAGCACATGTCTTGTCCCTAAAAGAAGTTCCAGCTTTCTGTTGTTTTTTATGGATTGTTCTAAGGCATTGTCTACTTGAACTCTGCAATCCAATAAAGAACTGGGATAAAGTAAGTCCTTCTCCGCCAGCACATCTCCTTTTTGACAAAGAGACTTATCTATTGAGGATAAATTCACGGCAACTCTCTCTCCGCCAACCGCAAATTCACTGTCTTTGCCATGAACCTGAAGATTTCTGACTTTTACCGGTAAATTCTTCGGATAGAGGGCATACTCTTTTTTTAACTCTATTCTTCCGGACATTGCCGTTCCGGTAAGAATGGTTCCTGCCCCGGCAATGGAAAACACCCGATCCACAAACATTCTGAAAATTCCTTGTTCCGGCTTACCTTGAATAAATTCATGCAAAGTAGAAAGATAGTTCGTTAATGCAGGAATCCCCTCTCTGGTATAAGAAGAAAGGGGAAAAATCGGTACGGTAAAAGAAAACTGTTCCTCCAGATATTCTGTAATTTCCTCTTTTCTTTGTTCTACTTCTTCCGAAGACACAAGATCAATCATAGTTAAGCAAATAATAAAATTCTTGATTCCAAGAAGAGACAGAATGCTGAGATGCTCTCTGGTTTGGGGCATAATCCCTTCCTTGGCGGAGATAACCACCATAACCAAATCCATTCCCACAGCTCCGGCTACCATGGTTTTTACAAATTTTTCATGTCCGGGAGTATCAACGATTCCAATTTTCTGACCGTCCGGAAGAGATAATGAGGTAAAGCCCAGCTCAATGGTCATACCTCTCTTTTTTTCTTCTTCCAGTCGATCCGCATCATATCCGGTTAATGCCTTAATTAAGGCGGTTTTTCCATGATCAATATGCCCTGCAGTTCCAATAATCAGATGCTTTGATTCTTTTTTTCCCTCAGGCTTTTCTACATTGGATAATTGTTGAACATCAGGATTCTGCGTACTTTCCATAAGTTTTATTCACTCCATAACATTTTCAAAAGCATCATTTCAAATCTAAGTTAAACCTTGATCTTTACTTTAACTTTTTTATCATACAAAATAAACTTAGGAAAATCGAGGGATTGTCAGAAAAAGGCAAAAAAAAAGAAAGAATCCCTAGGTTCTATCTAGGAATTCTTTCCAAGCTGCTTATCTTTTCACGGTCCTCATTTTCAGCTTCAGAAGTGCCTTTGCCTTCTTTGCATCCTGAGCAACGATATTATTTTCCCCGACAACGTTGGTTTCAATGCCTTCTTCACTCTTATTAAAGTCCACAATAGTGTTCATATATTGATTCGTAACCACAAAGGCTCCCTGGGTTCCCACAAAGGAAACTCCTACAACCGCAATATCTCTTTTACCGATTTCTTCAATGGCTTGAGCAAAATCCACGTTGCTGTTTCCCCAGCTGTCCTCACTGACAATTGCCCCTTTTACACGAAGGGCTTCAGCCCAGGCACCTACACGACTACCGGTAAAAAGTTTATTAACGTTATCCTGTGGAATTCCGGCAATTATAATACCTACAAAGTCCAAGTCAGTATCATCGCAAAGCTCTTCTACCAGAGGGTCACGAAAATGATGCAAGGTGGTTTCTTTGGTTGATGGTCCAATTCCCATAAGCTCCTCCTCTTAATATAATGCTCGAATAGCGCCATCACGATACTCATTGGGAGAAATAATCATCGGCGCTCCGGTAATATCAATAATTGAATGAGATCCTATAAATCCGGAAGGTTCATCCGGAAGAAATCTGGTATCATACATAGCTCCCTGACCGGAAACCATCTTCACCAAAACCACTTTATCCTTACCCGGACGTTCTACATCCTTAAAATCATGACGCTCCGTACAGAAGGAACCATTGGTTTTCTTCAATACTTCGCGAATTTCCTGACAGAAATGATCACATAGTCTATGGCAGGCATCAGGTCCCGGTCTGGAATATCCGGCCTTCGCCTGTAATACCACATCAATTAGAATGATGATATCCTCAGGTCCCGGAGTCCCGGCACGGCCAAATACCACCTGCTCATCTAAAAATCCGTCGGAATTACCAAAAGCGGAGACATAATTTCCTTCCGTATCCGTAGCGGTAAGGATTACATACACTCCGGTTAAAGTATGGCTAATTCCCTCTCCTATTTTACCCAATACTTTGGTAGAAATAGGCATTATATCCATAATAGAATTAATGGGAATGTGTCTTTCATTTTTATGAATGATTTTTAGACTGCAATCTTCAATCAGCTCTTCCTGCTTGGCGAAGTCCTTTAAACGATTGGGATTAATCACCAAGCTATATTCTTTATTTTCCTCTTTTTTTAAGGAGACTTTCTCTCCCTCTGAAACAGCACGAACATGAAAAGCTTTAATCGCTAACTGTCTCAATACTCTTTCTTCACTCATTCTATCCTCCAAGGAAATTTTAGAAAAAAATGGAAGCATGAAGATCATGCTTCCATTTCTTGGCATTATACCTTCGCAACGTATTCATATGGCAAAGGAACAATCTTACCGGCAGACTCGATTTCCTCAAGCTGCTCTAAGGTATCCTTTACGATATTGTATTGCATTTCTCTGTTGTTTGGCTCTCCGGCATTTGCACCCATCGGAACGAGAGGAGCAACTGCTCTGGGGGAACCGGTCTGTCTTACGACAGGAGGTAACGCAGCAATGATAATTGTAGGAATTCCTGCGGCCTCAATAGCTCTCTGCACAAGCACGGCAGAACGATGGCAAGTTCCTCAGCCAGCGGTGAGGATTACGGCGTCTACGCCCTCCTCTTTCAGCTGTCTGGCAATTTCAGGACCTGTCTCGTTTTTGAACTTTTCCTGGTTTCCACCACCGCCCATGAATCCGAAGTGTACAGGAGCTACCCCCTTAATTACACCATCTTTAGCCAACTCATGAAGACGATCAATTGGGAACATACAGTTGATATCTTTGTTAACGTCACCGTTATCGTAACCACCATGTGATACCATTAGTTCGCTAGAAGGCATTGTATCCTTGATAACTCTAAAGGTAAAATCACCAGCCAGGTTAAAACGCTTGTCATCTTTATGGTGTACACCTGCGGCCGTTGCAATGGCAATAACCATATCCTTTAACGGCTTTGTGACAGGAGCCCATACAGGTGGAGGAGTAACAGGTACGAAGATTTCAGACTGCATCCCTTTTACTACAGTATTACCCATGTCTTTCTCCTTTCATAAATTTTTTATGTAATTATTCTACGGCTCTTGGCGCTTTTGAATATTACTAATGTATTTTTCATTTACATCCGGACTTAATTGCTCAATAAAGCTCATATTGAAACCAACTTCCTGACCGACTTTAATTTCATAATCGGAAATGAGCATCCGCATGGGAATTTTTAAAAAGCCCAAACGACCTTTTAAGTCAATCCCCACAGCACCATCATGAACCTCCACGATAATGCCTTCCATGTAAATAATCTTATCTGTGTATTTAGCCATAATTATGCGTTCATGTACTTCTCTTTGAACTTATCACTCATTGGAAGAGAAGTTTCATTCTCAACAAGCTCAATGGGCTTTCCGGTAACGTTGGAAACAAGCTCGATATTCTGAGTCTTTACGTTTGGATTCCACTTACGCTCTGCCTTCTTAACTTCTTCGCCAGCCATCTCAGACTTCAACATGCTTAATGCACGGATAGCATCCTCTGGACAAAGAGTGTTGTTAGCAAGAATTTCGTTCTCGATTCCGCCCTCAGACTTGTTGTTATCAACCATGCTGGTCATGTACTTGTTACCTACTACCAGAGCACCCTGGTTAGCACAGAAAGACATACCTACAACCTTGATTCCTCTCTTACCGATCTGCTCGATGTGAGAAGCAAAGTCAATATGGTTGTTTCCGAATCCCTCAGTGGTTACAAATGCACCATCCGGTCCGATAGCCTCTAAGGTCATACCTACACGACGGGATACGTAGAACTTCTCTGCGTTAATCTGTGGAGAACCAACCAGAACAACACCGGCCAAATCTACTTCATGATCATGAAGAACCTCTAATACCAACGGCTCTCTCCAGTAGTGACGAGACATTTCCTTAGATGCAGGTCCGATGCAGGTTAATGCATGGATACAACCATCCAAAATCTCCAGCGGAGAAACTACAACAGGAACGTTTCCAATATCAACGTTAGGCTTTCCTCCGAGAATTCCCACCGGTTCAACAGGAAGGAGTAAGTTGTCGTGCATTGCTCCCTGTCCCATGATTTCCTTAACGATTACAACCTTCTTCTTTCCGGGTCTTCTTACCTGGTTAAAGGTCTCAGTATCCACTACCAGACTCTCATCAGCCTTTTTCAATACCTTACGGATTTCATCGGTAATAAGGTCTGTTGCAGTATGAGCAGCCAGTGGTCCCGGACGCTCCATATTGGTCTTCTCTTTAATGGTAACATTGGTCTTAATGAGGATATCTCCCTTGTCAGGTGAACCGGGACGTCCCCACATAATGTTCTCATCAAGGTATCCTTCGGAAGATCCGAACTCACCAATCTGAACACCATTCTCATCAGTTCCGGAAACCACCATAACAACGCCGTCTAATACACGAGTTGTTCCGGTTCCAACTTCATCATCGCCCTCTTTGGTCGCGATAGGCTGAACATCCATGATGGTGTTGGAGTAGGTATGATACTGATCCGGAGTAATGATATCAATCTTCAGATCCACTACAAGCTTCTGAGAATCAACACATTCCTTCTCAATGCCTTCACGAATGGTAAGAACGGTACCCTCTAACTTGGTTTCAGGACCTCTCTTAACTTCAGTAATCTTGAAGTGTTTTCTGGTAAGACTGCGTACTACCACTTCCTCGTCTGTAGCAACAGCTCCGGGAGCTGCAACACCTGCATTACCTGCTACAGCCTGTGCTGCATTAGATACTACAGGAACGCCGGAAGCGCCGCCTAAAGCACCTACCGGAATCTGAATATCGATTCCCTTACCTTCACCGATGTGAATCTTCAAGCTTCCGCCTAAGGCCGGTGCTGCCACTGCTCCTACTGAAGCTACCGGAGCTGCAACAGCTGTAGCGGCAGGAGCCTCCTCTTTTGCTGCCTCTGCAGGCTTATTGGCGAGCTCTACCAAATCCTTTGTTAGAGGTGTGAGAGAATCACAGGTCTTTAAAAGCTTGGCTCCTAAAACATCGCCAATGGTTAAACAACCATCCAACTTCAACAAACCCTGATCTACCAAATCATCAAAGATTTCAGGATCCTCCAAGTTGTGGCTGGAGAGAACTACTCCCTCCTCAGCCCTACAGCATAACACCGCCGGACTGCTCTTGTGCTCTTCTGCATACTCTGCTGAAATAGACATATTTTGCTTCCTTTCTTATGAAAATTCTATATGAATATCTTGGCCTTCCTCCACATGGATATGGAATAATCCATCATCCAGCATGGTAGAAAAGCTGAATTCCTGCTCCACTGCCTGCTCTGTCTTTTCCTCTTCCTTCGGGAAAGGAAGCTGGCGTCCCTTATCATCTACCGGCAACTGCTCCACAACCTTGGACTTGGTTAAGTAACGCATAGGCTCCATACCCACGGTTTCAAAGATATGATCAGTCTGATGATGAACATTCAGATTCATCTTCGGTGCAGATCCCATAACTGTGTTGGTACAGTCACTACAGTTTCCGATAATGACATCGGTACATCCTGCATTCTTGAAGTGTAAAATCTTCTGCGCCTGTCCGGGGCAGTTTCCGGGGTTCTGGCACTTCAGTGTTCCTCGAACATCTTCAGCCTGCTTACAAGCCTGTACATCCGTAACTACGGCATTGTACTTCTTGCACAAATCTTCCATTCTCTCCAGATTTCCGCCACAAGCACAAAGAAGAATACCCATCTTTGCTCCCTTTAAATCCTTAAAGGGCTCAGTAACCAGGATTCCGCCGCTGGTCTTGGTAATGGGAGTGGATAAGTCAACAGCCTTACCGGTAAATGGTCCGCCAAGAACAATCTCACCGTACTCTCCCTCAATACCGCCGGCCATCTCGATAAGCTCTCCTACCGTAGTACCGATAGGAACATCCATAAAGACCTGGGTCTTAGTTCCCTTCTTTAGCTTACCGCCGATAGAAATATTCTTTAAGAAACTGGGCTTCTTATCTTCAACGGCTTCAGCGATTCGAAGGCAGGTCTCTACGTTAATAACAACGGAATCCGCTTCTGAAGGAAGGGAAGTGGGAGGAAGTAATTTACCTAGAACTTCACGTACAACGGCTCTTTCCTCTCCCATCGGGTAAATATCCGGCAGCAAATGGATAGAGATATTGGGGAACTTGTCCTGTAAAGAAAGAAGAACTTTAATCTCTTCTTCATGCTTTTTCTTAATGGCAATCACGCCCTTAGCTGCATTGGTTACCTTCATACAGTAATCAATACCCCGCAAAGTCTTCTCGGGCTGTTCCATAATCTGCTTCATGTTATGCTCCAGCAAAGGTTCACACTCCGCTGCATTTACCAGAATATATCCGCCCTTCAAGTCGATGTTTAATTTCACTGCAGTAGGGAATCCTGCACCGCCCATACCTACGATTCCTGCGGCTTTAATCAAATCAAGAGTATTCTCGCCCTCAATCTTTACGTAATCATCGCTCTGCTTCTCGGAAGCCTCGACGATGACCGCCTCCTCGGTAATTTCTTTTACCACACCATCCACACTGGAATGCACATTGGCGCCAAGTTTCTCCGGTGCGGCAAGCAAGGTTCCTCTTTTAACGGAATCCCCTACCTTTACGACCGGTGTAGCAGGTGCACCGATGTGCTGTCTGAGTAAAATTGTTTTAACCACTTTTCCCATCTCCTTCTTCAACTTACTGATTTATGGAATATTTTTATTATCGCCTGACACGATAAAGTGTTACTCATCCTTCCTCTACAAAAGATTGTTAATTCTTTAGTAATATTACGGCGAAAGCTCTACTTTTACAAGTATTTATTGTCATAATATATAAATACTTGTGATTTATAAAGCAAGGAAAAAGCGAAGTATAAAGCCCTTAAAAAGCTTGCTTAATCTGGATTTTTCGTAATATTTAATTCACATTACTTACTCATCCATTCTATTTCTGTTCTTGAAAAAATACAATACAGACTGTGCACTTTTTTCATCCATACCGGGACAGGAAAGTAATTCTTCAAAATCGGCATGGGCAACCCCCTCCAAATCTCGAAACTTTCTCATTAAAGCCTTTCTCCGTACAGGTCCAATACCGGGAATATCCTCCAGAAGAGAATGAATCTGCTCTTTTCCTCGTAAGGAGCGATGATAGCTAATGGCAAAGCGATGTACCTCATCCTGAATTCTGGTAAGAAGTTTAAAGCATTCACTTCTTTCCGATAAGGGGTATTCTTGATTTCCAACCAACAATGCTCTGGTACGATGATGCTCATCCTTAACCATTCCGCAAACAGGAATGGAGATCCCCAGACTATCCAGTACTGATTCACAAATACCGACCTGTCCCTTGCCTCCATCCATTAAAATCAAATCGGGAAATTGCGAAAAACGGCCCAGATGATTTTCTTTATCTCCCGCCTTATTTTCCTCCTGTTCCTTTAAGCCGTGAGAAAAGCGGCGAGTGAGCATCTCCTTCATCGCTCCGTAATCATCCTGTCCTACTATACTTTGTATTCTAAATTTTCTATATTCGTTGGGTTTTTCTTTTCCTTCCTGATAAACCACCATGGAGCCCACCGTAAGCGCACCGGAGGTATTGGAAATGTCATAAGATTCGATTCTTTTAGGAATATCCGGAAGTCCACAGGCATTTTTCAATTCCTCCAAAGCTTCTTTTCGCTTCTTTTCCTCCATTCTGTATTTTTCTACATAGCGAAGCATCAAAATGCCTGCATTCTTTCCTGCCAGCTCCACCAGCTTCTCTTTATCTCCTTGCTTTGGAACCAGAATATAAACCTTCTTTCCCTTCACATAGCTTAACCATTCTTCCAAAATCTTTTGATCCGGAAGCTCAACGGGTAAATGGATTTCCTTCGGAATAAAAGGTGTACCGTTATAAAACTGTTGTAAAAAGCTGGCTAAGATTTCTCCATCACTTTGTTCTTCGTCGATTCGCAAAAACTGGTGATCTCTGCCAATAATTTTTCCGTCACGAACGAAGAAAATCTGCACGATACAGTCACTGTGGTCTCTTCGTAATCCTATAATGTCCCTGTCCTCACCGTCCAAAGCAGTAATCTTTTGTTTGTTTTGTAAACTTTGAATTGCCTGAATCAAATCTCGAAATTCCATAGCTTTTTCAAAGTCCAAACAATCCGATGCTTCCAACATCTTCTCTTCCAATTCATTAAGGGTTGCTTCGGTTTTTCCGGATAAAAACTCTGTAAGTTTCGGAATGGAGGCTCTATATTCCTCCTTGGTCTGCTTTAAAACACAAGGTCCCAGGCATTGTCCCATATCATAGTAAATGCAAGGGCGGGCTAAAGGATTATCCTCCGAAAATACTTTATTACAATTCCGAATATGCATGGTTTTTCTGAGTAACTCAATCACCTCATTGACCCGTTCCATAGAAGCGTAGGGGCCGTAATATTTTGAACTCTTAATCTTCTTATTACGGGAGGCAAAAAGTCTGGGATACGGCTCTTCCACACTTAATCGAATATAGGGATAGGCTTTGTCATCCTTTAACAGAGTGTTATAGCGGGGCTTATATTCTTTAATCAGATTGGATTCCAGCACCAAAGCCTCTATCTCTGAATCCACAACAATATATTCAAAGCGTCGGATTTGAGCGACCATCTGTTGAATTTTCACGGATTTTTTCGTTGATTTTTGAAAATATTGTTTGACTCTGTTTTTCAGAATTTTCGCTTTTCCAACGTAAATCACTTCATCCATATCGCCATGCATTAAATAAACTCCCGGCATTGCCGGGAGTTTTTTCAACTCTTCTTCAATAATAAACTCTTTATCAAAGTTTTTCTTATCCATTATTTCCTTCCTGATCCGTCTTGGCTTCGGATTGTACCGATGCTCCCTCTTCCTTGGTATAGAAATAGGAAAAATCATAATTACTTCCCGCATTCCAAAACAGCCATTCATCATATCCGCTATCGTATACAGCCTGAATTTGTGCCCGGAATTGTTCCTTTTCATAAGGAATATAATGCTGTAGATAGGATGCTGTAAAGCCCTGTAGCCAGGGACGAACCGTTGCCTGATGGCTGTCTCCGCTTTTCACCAAAGCCAGTTCCTTCTGAGATGACCTTAAAGCAGAGTAAATCGTTTTGTAGGGATCCGTATCCGGATGTTCTATACCGAAATTTCCGTCTC
>NZ_CABSXI010000026.1:0-31974 GCF_902481605.1 uncultured Oribacterium sp.
CGGTGACCTTTCCAACCAAGCTACCAAGGATTATATCTTCGACTTGGAGAAATTTACTGCCTTTGAAGGAAATACCGGCCCCTATATTCTTTATACCATTGTTCGCATCTCCTCCATTTTACGGAAGTATGCGGAAAGTAAGGGAGAGGCTTGGAAGGATAGCCTAAGCTGGATATCGGAAAATGCAAAGTACTATCCCATTGGAAGTTCCGGGGATGAAAATGTTATGGCTCTTGAAAAGATTTTAGCAGCCTTCCAGGATGAAATGCGGGATGCATGGAGAGAATGTGCTCCCCATAAGATTTGTACCTATATCTATTCTTTGTCCAATCAGTTCAATTCTTTCTATCACAATGTAAAGATCTTGACAGAGGAGGACGAGCAAAAGAAGAAGGAATATATTGGTCTTCTTTGCCTAAGCTGGAAGGTGCTTATGGATTGTATTCAGGTGCTGGGCTTCTCTGCTCCGGAAAGGATGTAAGATGCGGTATTTTGTGCTAAGTGATATTCACGGTTCTGCTTACTATGCAAACTTAGCGATAGAGGCTTATCGGAAAAGCGGCTGTGAAAGAATCTTACTTTTGGGAGATGTTTTGTATCATGGCCCCAGAAACCCTTTGCCAAGAGACTATGCCCCCAAAGAGGTCATAGCTCTCTTAAATCCGTTGAAGGAAGAAATTCTTGCGGTTCGGGGAAACTGTGAGGCAGAGGTGGATCAGATGGTTTTGGACTTTCCCGTTATGGCGGACTATGCCATCTTGGAGTGGGGAAAGCACAGAGTGTTCCTTTCCCACGGCCATGTCTATAACGCGGAAAGTTTTCCGCTCCAAAAGGATGGAGATATCTTCCTCCAGGGGCATACCCATGTTCCCGTGGCAATGAAGAAGACCAGGGGAGAAAAGTATTACTATCACCTGAATCCCGGCTCCATCAGCTATCCAAAAGAAGACAGCCCCCATAGCTATGGCATTTTGGAAGATAAGAGCTTTACCCTATATGATGTGGAAAAGGGAGAGGCATATAAAAAAGTGGAGTTTTAGAATGATAAACTTATATGGAACTGAAATAATTAAATTCGAAAGCGTTTTATTTACTTAATTAGTAAAAGGCTTCTTGTTTATAGCATATTAGAGTAGCTATAGTCTGTATGAAACTTATTATTACAATAAGTTAAACCATATTTTTTATATGCAGAGAACAAGATATTAAGCGATAAATGAAAGGATAGAGTATGAGTAAAAAATATAATAGACTTACCAGCTTTTTATTAGCAATGATAATGATGTTATCAGGTGTTTTTTGTAATTTTCAGGCTTCATATGCACAAGAGCTTGGTAAAGTTATCAATGTTGAAGAAAATACAATAATAACTCTTGAAGACGGTAGAAAAGTAACTATTGAGCAATTTTTAATTATACTTGAAAACTATTCTGGTAATATTTATAAAATAAATGATACCAAATTGGAATCAATATCTAAAAATATTAGCGGAGATAAAAACAGTATAGCTTTACGTTCTGCTGAAACATTGCCAATAGCTGATGTAATGACAATTATGGCTGGAACATGGTATATTCCTGGTATTGGTAAAATAGTTGTGGTTAGCGGAGCAATAATAATAGGAGGAGTTGCTATATATAAAGTTAGTGGAGTGATAGCAGAGCGAGTGAGAAATTGGCTCACTGTAAGAGCTATATCTAAACAGGCGGAAAGAGCAGTAAATGGTTTAGGTAATGTAAATTCTAATAGGGCTAATCATATTCTTCAAACAAAACATAAGTGGAGCAGCTTAGTTCCAGGCAATCCAAAAGATCCTAATAGGTGGAATAAAATAAAAAATATTATAAAAAAAGTATTGACTGATGGGAAGGAATCTCAATATGGTAGCGCTTATAAAAAGACTTTAAATTATAAAGGAAAGGTTGTAGAAGTGACATTTCAAAAACTAAATAATGGTGTTATTTTTATTTCAAATGCGTGGGTAAAATGAATACAATACTAAAAAATTATTTTTCTTTTGAAACCAATATGTTTTTTGAGCCAAAGGATTTAATGGATAATTTGAATGAAGAATTTGTGCTGGAGGGAGAGGAATATCTTAGTAAAGAAGGGATAGATACATCGAATATATATTTTAAGTTATTGGCGCAGTTGTATTATCTCAAAAGCAAAAATGATGTGAATAACTCTTTGATAGCTTATGTTAACTATATTATTGCGTATTATGTAGGGTTGTTTTTACATCCTATTAATGGAGAGTTTCTTGCATTAAAATATATTCATGAAGCTATTGAATTAGAAAATGATAATAGTAAAATAGTTAAATATAAAGAATTAATTGCCATGATAAGAGAAGAACTATAATATGATAGAATGCTCAGTTATAAGTCGTAAAAAGAACTGTAGGGATTCTTTTAATTTTCTATAATTTATGCAGAGTGGATCTGAAATTCGAGCAAACTGAGCCTCATCGAGACTTAATAGAGTTGAAAAATTGAAGGACTCGAAATAATCGAAAACTAAACAATCATGCAATGCAATATGGGTCTGAAATTCGGGGTAATCTGAGCCCGTCAGTACTTACTGAAAGCAAGCAAAGCGAAGCTTGAAGTTAGTACTGCTACGTGGCGAAGTTAGCGAGAGCGTGCCCCATTTTCAGACCCATTTTGTATTGAAGCACTCTATTTTTACAAGTCCTTCAATTTTGAAGTAAGAGCCTGCCCCACTTTCAGACCCATATTGTATTGAAGGGTATCATATTTCAAGTTCTTCAATTTTTTATATTTCCCTCCTTGACATATACCCTATGGGGGTATATCATGATGTCGAAAAAGAAAGGAGGAAGATATGAAACAATATAGAGTTACAGGTATGACCTGTGCTGCCTGTCAGAGTAGAGTAGAGAAAGCCGTGTCTAAAGTTCCCGGCGTAAAGTCCTGCTCCGTTTCTCTTTTAACCAACTCATTAGGAGTGGAAGGAGATGTAGGGGCAGATGAAATTCAAAAGGCGGTAGAAGCTGCCGGTTACGGCTTTGAGAATCCGGATAAGAGTGCATCCGGATCGGAACAGCAAGATAAGAGTGATGCCTTAAAGGATACCGAAAGTCCCAAGCTAAGAAAGAGATTTTTACAATCCCTATTTTTCTTGGCTGTCCTGATGTATTTTTCCATGGGACCTATGTTATTTCACGCTCCGGTACCCAAGGCCTTTTCCAATCCGGGCATTTTGGCCTTAACGGAGCTCTTACTTAGCATTATTGTACTTTTCATTAACAAGAAATTTTTCATTTCCGGTTTTAAAAGTGCATTTACTTTATCCCCAAACATGGATACCCTGGTAGCCTTAGGCTCCACCGCATCTTTCCTGTATTCCCTGGGAATCCTTTACGGCATTCTCTATGCCTTTGGAGAGGGAAATATAGAGCAGACTAAGATCCTGGGCCACCACCTTTATTTTGAAACGGCGGCTATGATTCCCACCCTGATTACCTTTGGAAAGATGCTGGAGGCAATTTCCAAGGGAAGGACTACGGATGCTTTAAAGAGCTTAATGAATTTAAGCCCTAAAAAAGCACACCTGTTAAATGGGGAACAGGAGACGGAAGTTTCCGTAGAGGAAGTTAAGGAGGGGGATCTCTTCACGGTATATCCCGGAGAACAGATTCCGGTGGACGGCATCATTGTAAGCGGTACCACTGCTGTGGATGAGTCGGCATTAACAGGAGAATCCCTTCCTGTGGATAAGGGTGAGGGGGACAATGTCTCTGCCGGTACTTTGAATCAGTCCGGTTTTATCAAGGCTAAAGCCAGCAGAGTAGGAAAGGACACCACCCTATCTCAAATTATTCAAATGGTATCCGATGCGGCAGCGACCAAGGCTCCTATAGCCAGAATTGCCGATCAAATCTCCGGCATTTTTGTGCCGGCAGTTATCGGTATTGCAATCCTGACCTTTGTTATCATTCTTTTAAGCGGAGGAACATTTTCCGATGCCCTTTCCAGAGCCGTAGCCGTTCTGGTAATCAGCTGTCCCTGCGCTTTGGGACTGGCTACCCCGGTAGCCATTATGGTAGGAAATGGAGTCGGTGCGAAGAACGGGCTCTTGTTTAAAACCGCCGCTTCTTTGGAGGCTGCCGGAAAGGTAGAGATTATTGCACTGGATAAGACCGGTACCATTACCAACGGAACACCGGTGCTTACGGATATTCTTCCCATGCAGGGAGTTTCCGAAGAAGAGCTTCTGGCTTTGGCGGTATCTTTGGAAAAGAATTCGGAACATCCTCTGGCAAAAGCTATTTTAGACTATGGGGAAGAGAAGAAGATTTCTGTACTGCCCGTGGATAATTTTCAGGCTATGGTGGGACATGGTGTTTCCGGAACCATAGAGGGAGAAAAAGCTGTGGCAGCTTCCTTATCCTATATGAAAGAGCATTTTTCTTTGGAAAAGAGCTTTGAGGAGCAGTGTAACAGCTTTTCTGAAAAGGGAAAAACCCCATTATTCTTTGCAAGAGGAGAGAAGCTTTTAGGCTGTATCGCCGTAGCGGATACCTTAAAGGAGGATGCTAAGGCGGGAATCGGAGAGCTGAAAAAGCAAGGTATTTTCACGGTTATGCTTACCGGAGATCAGCGAAGGACAGCAAATGCCATCGGAAAGGAAGCCGGAGTGGATATGGTCATTGCAGAAGTGCTTCCCGACGGAAAAGAAGCGGTTATCCGAAAGCTGCAAAACTATGGTAAGGTTGCCATGGTAGGAGACGGTATCAATGATGCGGTTGCTCTGACAAGAGCGGATTTGGGTATTGCCATAGGCGCCGGAACGGACGTGGCCATTGATGCGGCGGATTTGGTGTTGATGAAATCGAAGGTAAAGGATATTCCGAAGAGTATTCGACTTTCCAGAGCCACGATTCGAAACATTCATGAAAATCTGTTCTGGGCTTTCTTCTACAATGTGATTTGTATCCCCCTTGCTGCAGGATTTTATTCCGCCATCTTCCATTGGAATTTTGCCATGAGTCCGATGGTGGGGGCAGCGGCTATGAGCCTTTCCAGCTTTACCGTGTGCTTAAATGCACTAAGGTTAAACTTATTTAATATAAACAATTCCGCTGGAGATCATAGGAAAGGTTTGGCGGAAGAAAAGAGAGAAAAGCTACTGTTGGATTTTGACTCTGAAAAGAAAGAGAGTCATGCAGAAAAAGAAAAGGAGATTGTTATGGAGAAGCATTTGGTAATTGAGGGTATGATGTGCGGACATTGTTCCGGAACTGTAAAGAAGGCTTTAGAGGCTTTGCCACAGGTGGAAAAGGCTGAGGTTAGTCATGAAACAGGTAAGGCTGTGGTTACTTTGAAAGAAGCTGTGGCGGATGAAGTATTGAAGAAGGCCGTAGAGGATCAGGAATATACGGTGAAATCCATTTCTTAATCAATTTCATCATCATTTTTCGTAGTCAGTATTAATAATCAAGTAAGGCTCTGATTTTATAAAACGATGTGAAAGCAAGAATGTCTATAAGGGAGAATGCATTTATGCAGGAGGAGCAAAAGCAAGAGCAAGAGGCTTCCCTGGAAATGGGAGGCTGCTGCGGAGGAAGAAAGAAAAAACAGGCTAGAGATGAGGGAGAAAGAAGAGATTTAATTTCTCGCTTAAACCGTATGGAGGGACAGATTCGAGGAATTCGCAATATGCTTTTAGAAGAGCGGTATTGTGTGGACATCCTTACCCAGGTCAGTTCCGTTTCCTCCGCCTTAAAGGCCTTTAGCAAGGAGCTGTTACAAAGCCATATAGAAAGCTGCGTGGTTTCCGATATTCAGGAAGGAAAAACCGAGGCGGTGGAGGAGCTTTGCGGCTTGATTAAGAAGATTATGTAACGAAAAATTTTCTTACGCTTTTCATACTTTAAACACAAAAGGACTCTATACTCCATAGAGTTCTTTTTTTATTCTTAGGGAGTAGCGTCTGAAGAGAGTACAGTATCTCGTTTAGAAGAAGCTGCTTTAAAGTTTCACCTTGTATTCTACTTTTAACAGGGCAATGGTTGAAACAATATAAAGAAATTTTAGGAATACCGTATAGAAAACAAATGAAAGGAGATGCTTATGGATAATAAGAACAATTCTATGCCCGGCTGGGATGATTTCTTTCCCGGCAACAAAAAGGATGACAATGGAGGGGGGAACAGACCCAGATCTTTCCTGTTCTATGTCTTTATTGCCATGATTATTACTTTATTGCTGAATACCTTTGTATTTCCGGCAATGAAGCAGGCAAGAATTGAGCCCGCTGCGTATTCAGAATTCCAAAAGGCCATAACGGATAAGACCGTCACCAAGGTGGAATTTAATCAAAATACCATTGTGTATGAAGTAAAAAAAGACGGTAAGACGCAAAGCTACAGCACCACAAGAGTGAACAACGAGTTTAACGAAGCCCAGATTATGCAGGAGTTAAATGCTCAGGGAGTAGAGTACAATGAAAGTATTCCTGTAGAGAGTAATTTCTTCTTAAATTTCATTCTTTCCTGGGTTGTGCCTTTACTGCTCTTTATGGCTTTAGGAAATTGGCTTTCCAAGCGTATGGGATCTGCAATGGGCGGCATGGGAGGCGGTTTTGGCTTGGGCGGTTTAGGAAGATCCAACGCCAGAGAATATGAGAAGAAGGATGACAGCATCCGCTTTAAGGATGTGGCCGGAGAAGATGAGGCGAAGGAGCTTCTCACGGAGATGGTGGACTACTTAAATCATCCGGACAAGTATTCCAGAATCGGTGCCAAGATTCCCAAGGGAGCTTTGCTTGTGGGACCTCCGGGAACCGGTAAAACCATGCTGGCCAAGGCTGTAGCCGGTGAAGCAGGAGTTCCTTTCTTTTCCATTTCCGGATCGGAATTCGTGGAGATGTATGTGGGTATGGGAGCGGCGAAGGTTCGTGATCTTTTCGATCAGGCGAAGAAAAAGTCCCCCTGCATTATCTTTATTGATGAGATTGATGCCATCGGTAAAAAGCGAGGTGCCGGCGGCTTAGGGGGAAATGATGAAAGAGAACAGACCTTGAATCAGCTCCTTACAGAGATGGACGGTTTTGACAGCAATAAGGCCATTATTCTTCTGGCGGCTACCAACCAGCCGGATCAGTTAGACCCGGCACTTCTCCGTCCGGGACGTTTTGACCGAAGAGTACCGGTGGAGCTTCCGGATTATCAGGGAAGAATCGATATTTTAAAGGTACATAGTGCCAAGATTAAAATGTCCGACAATGTAAGCCTGGAGGCTATTGCCAAGGCGGCTCCCGGTGCATCCGGTGCGGAACTTGCCAACATTATCAATGAGGCGGCCTTAAGGGCGGTTCGTGCAGGTAGAGAAAGAGTTATCCAGTCCGACTTGGAAGAGTCCATTGAGGTGGTTATTGCCGGTTACCAGAAGAAAAATAAGGTGATGACGGAGAAGGAAAAGCTGATTGTAGCTTACCACGAGGTTGGACATGCACTGGTTGCAGCTTTACAGAAGGACTCAGCGCCGGTTCATAAAATCACCATTATCCCCAGAACCTCAGGAGCCTTGGGCTATACCATGCAGGTGGAGGAAGAAGGAAACCATTATCTCTATTCTAAGGAAGAGCTGGAAAATGAAATTGCCACTCTTACCGGCGGACGTTGTGCGGAGGAACTGATCTTCCATACCTGTACTACAGGAGCTTCCAACGATATTGAGCGGGCAACCAAGTCTGCAAGAGCCATGATTACCCGCTACGGTATGAATCCTGAGGTGGGAATGGTTGCTATGGAACAGCTACATAACCAGTATCTTGGGGGAGATTCCAGCCTTACCGTATCTCCGGAAACCCAAACCAAGATTGATGAGATGGTAGTGGCCTTGGTAAAGAAACAACACGATAAGGCTTATAAGCTTCTGGAGGACAATATCACCAAACTTCACGAAATTACCAAGTTCCTCTATGAAAGAGAAACCATTACCGGAGAAGAATTTTTGGAGATTTTAAACCGAAAGGAAGTAGACCCCTCCGTAGTAGCCAGAGAGGAGCATTAAGTTTGTCAACAAATGCTGTTGAAGCACAGTGCAACAAATTTCTTAATAGTAAAAAAGATGGATTTACGGAAGAACGATTTTTTGTAGAGATATAACCAATAGCTTTAAGATATATTATAGATATATAATTAGTTGAGAAAATCAAACAGATATAGCATTTCAGCAATATAGGTCTGTAATGAGGGCAATCTGAGCCCGTCGGTACTTGCGAAAAACACAGGAACTGTTGTTTTTCGCTTAGTATCCGCTACGAGGCGAGGTTAGCGAGAGCGTGCCTGAATTACAGACCTATATTGCGTGAAATGCTTTTTTGTTTTTTAAAGCTTCTTTTTTATTTTCTAACAAAAAAGATGGATTTTTTATCGAAAAATATGGTAAAGTGACAGTATTCATAAAATTTCAGGAAAAAATCAAAAGAATTACAGGGATATGACAAGGAATGAATGCAAAGCATCGGTTCAAAAAAGTCAAGGAGGGAGTATGAAAAGAGATTTGGATTATCTTCGCCTGCTGGCAAAGAGCTTTCCCAGTGCGGATGCGGCGGCAGCGGAGATTATCAATTTGCGGGCAATTTGCGGTCTTCCCAAGGGGACTGAATATTTTTTTTCAGACCTTCACGGAGAAAGTGAAGCCTTCATTTTCCTGATGCGTTCTGCTTCGGGAGTGATTCGTTCTAAGATTTCCGATGTTTTTTCTCATTATCTTGGAGAAGAGGAACAGCTGAATTTAGCCAATCTTATCTATTATCCCAGAGAGACTTTTATGGATAAGCGCAATACCTATCTGGAGGATAAGGAGTGGCAGAAGATTACCATTCATCGTCTGGTGGCGCTATGCCTTAAGATTGCTTCCAAGTATACCCGTTCCAAGGTTCGGAAAAAGCTTCCCAAGGAATTTGCCTATGCCATTGACGAGCTTTTGCATGATGAGGAAGAAGATACCAAGCTATACCATAAAGAGATTCTACAGGGAATTTTAGATGTAGAAAGAGGGCAGGCCTTTATTATCGCTCTTTGTGAGTTGATCCAAAATCTTAGCATTGACAGTCTGCATATTATCGGAGACATTTTCGACAGAGGCCCCCATGCGGATCAGATTATGGAGGAGCTGATGTGCTTCCATGATGTGGATATTCAGTGGGGTAATCATGATGTGGATTGGATGGGGGCTTTTTGCGGAAATCCCGCCTGTATTGCCAATGTTTTACGTATAGCCACCTCCTATAACAGCTTTGATGTTTTGGAGGACGGTTATGGCATCAATCTTCGCCCTCTGTCCATGTTTGCCCAGGAGGTCTATGGGAATGATCCCTGTAGCTGCTTTACGCCTCATTTATGGGATAAAAATATTGCGGATTCCGTAGAGCCGGAGCTGGCTGCGAAAATGTGTAAGACCATCAGTGTGATGATGTGGAAGCTGGAGGGACAGCTGATACGCAGGCATCCTGAGTATGGCCTGGAGCATAGAATGCTTCTCCATAAGGTCAATCTGGAGAAGGGAGAGGTGGAGGTAGCCGGGAAGATCTATCCCATGAAGGACTGTCATTTTCCTACGGTGGATTGGAAGGATCCCTATACCCTATCGGAAAAAGAGCAGGAGCTTATGGATACCCTGATCTACAGCTTCACCCATTCCAAAGTCTTAAAAAGGCATATTGATTTTTTCTTTACCCATGGCTCTATGTATAAAATAATCAATCATAATATTTTATATCATGGCTGCATTCCCATGACGGAGGATGGAGACTTTCTTCCCCTTAACACCAGAGATGGAGAGGTTTCCGGAAAGCGTTTAATGGATTACTGTGAGCAAAAGTGTATTGAAGCTTATTTTATGAACGAGGAATTGGATCCTAACGGAAAGCTTTATGCTACGGATTTCTTCTGGTATCTTTGGTGCGGGCCTAAGTCTCCCTTGTTTGGGAAGGATAAGATGACCACCTTTGAGCATTGTTTTATTGAGGATCCGGAAAGTCATAAAGAAAGCTTCAATTCCTATTACAAATGGATAGAAAAAGAAAGCTATGTGGATAAGATTATTCAGGAGTTTGATGAGAATCCGGAGCTTTCCCATATTGTAAACGGTCATGTACCGGTAAAGAGCAAGAAGGGGGAAAGTCCCATTAAAGCATCCGGCAAGCTTTTCATCATTGATGGGGGCATTTCCAAAGCTTATCATTCTAAAACCGGAATTGCAGGCTACACTCTGATTTATGATTCCAAGCATTTGTCTTTGGCGAAGCATAAGGATTTCCATAAGGGAGAGGAGAATACTCCGGAGATTCAGATGGTGGAAAGGATGAAAACCAGAATTCGAATCGGAGAAACGGACAAAGGCATAGAGCTTCGCAGGCAAATGACGGATCTTTTGGATTTGTTGGAAGCCTATCAAAATGGTGAAATTAAAGAAGCCTAAGAAAAAAGGAGAATTTAAGTAAATAATAAGCTTACTCTATTTTTAGCAAGAAATAATCACAGATTTTTCACATTATTCTATAGACAAGGAAAGGACTCTGCCCTATAATGCACAAAGCTTGAAAAAAGGAAGGGCGTGCCTTTCCTTTTTCTATTTATAAAAATGATGGTTAGAGAGAGGAGGGGAAATGAAGGAGTTAGAGAAGACAGAAGTAACGACAAAAACAGAATTGGTGGGGAATATCGAGAAGACGGAGACCATTGAGAAAACAGAAAAGCTGGTAAAGACCGGGAATGAAGAGAAGATAGAAACAATAGAGAAGATTAAAACTACAGAGAAGAAAACCGCAATGCTAAATCTTACGGAAGGTGATCCCTTAAGTTTAATTCTTCGTTTTGCCTTCCCGATGTTGTTGGGAACCTTATTCCAGCAGTTCTACGGCATGATGGATACCATTATCGTCGGAAAGATGATTGGACTGAAAGCTCTTGCGGGGGTAGGTTCCACGGGAGCCATCAACTTTATGATTAACGGCTTCGTCATCGGAACCTGCTCCGGCTTTGCGATTCCTGTAGCACAGAAATTCGGTGCGGGACAGTTTGAAAAGCTCAGAAAATACGTAGGAAATATTCTGTATTTAACCGTGATTTTTTCTATTGTGATGACTGTTGTAATCGGTATTTTGACAAAACCGATTCTCCAGTGGATGAATACGCCGGAAGAAACCTTTTCCTATGCCTATCTTTATATTTTCATAGTGTTTTTGGGAATTCCGACGACCTTTCTTTATAATATAACAAGCTCCGTAGTTCGTTCTCTGGGAGATTCCAAAACACCGGTGTATTTCCTGATCCTTGCGGCACTATTGAATATTATTCTGGACTATGTGAGTATCCGCTTTTTAGGCTTCGGGGTGGATGGACCGGCTTATGCCACGGTGATTTCTCAGTTTGTTTCCGGACTATTGTGTTTAATCTATATGATTAAGCGCTTTCCGATTATTCACCTGAAAAAGGAAGATTTTAAGCCGGAAAGACATTACTATAAAAGACTTCTTTTGATGGGAGTTCCTATGGGACTGCAATACAGTATCACAGCCATCGGTTCCGTTATCTTACAGACGGCGGTAAATGGTCTAGGTTCTCAGGCTATGGCGGCCATTACCGCAGGACAAAGAATCAGTAATTTCTGCTGTTGTGTCTTTGACTCTTTAGGAGTAACCATGGCAACCTTCGCAGGACAAAATGTTGGGGCCAGAAAGCTGTCACGTATTAAAAAGGGTGTTTGGGAAGCCACCAAGGTGGGAAGTATCTATGCAGTATTGATATGCGCCGTACTTTTCTTCTTCGGAGATGAAATTCCTAAGATTTTTATTAATGCCAATGAAGTGGAAGTTATTAAAATGGCTAAGGAATTCCTTTTGGGAAATGCCTTTTTCTATATTCCTTTGGCGGTTTTGAACGTTTGGCGTTTTTCCGTTCAGGGAATGGGCTTCTCCGGATTCGCTATGCTGGCCGGGGTAAGCGAAATGATAGCAAGAATCATTGTGGCTTTTATTTTTATTCCATTACTGGGCTATATGGCGGCTTGTTACGCCTCCCCCCTGGCTTGGATTTTTGCGGATGCCTTTTTGATTCCGGCATTTTTCAAATGTATGAAACGATTAAAAAGATTCCCGGCATAAATCCTCTCCCGTGCCTCCGCATTCTCCCCGAAGTTTCTTTTGACAAAGATCGCAGGACATTCTTTCCGGAATAAGGTGTTGATAAGGCTTTGTGGCAAAGGGATTAAGGGAAGAGTAGAACTCTGTCTTTCCCTGACATAGAAGTTCATTTTCCTTCGTATATAGGGCGTAGGATATGGTGGAAGACAGTTCTTCTACAAGCTCATGAAAAATATGGAGAGTATAGTCATTCTCCTCGGTACTAAAGGAAATGACTAAAGGAAAGGAGCTTTCCTCCTTAGGAAGATGAATATGGCAGGGCTCTTCCTTGAGTCCTGCTTTGTTTATGGCAGCATTTACAATAAGATCGATAGAAGTGCTTAGCATGAAAGTCTCCTTTTTTTGTGAGCTTTAAATGAAAATTATGGGAGCATTGCTACAGTAATCCTGCAGCCTGAGCTGTCCAATATTTGTACCTACGATATCATACCATAGCTTTAAGGGAAAAAATTAGTTTGTGACTGTGATAAAACAATTTTGTGCCTGTGATAATTTTCTTGCCAAAAAGAAGAGGATTTGTTATAGTAGGAGTCGCGTCTTTGAAAGGCGACTTTTATCCTGCCTAAGTTTAGGCAAATGATCACTCTATATGGAAAACCGGCGGTGTCTCTGATGAATCCGGTACGCACAAAGCATATAGAGGAAGTATAACCAAGGAGGTAGAAAAATGAGTGCAATTGGAATGAAGCAACTTTTAGAAGCAGGTGTACACTTTGGACACCAGACCAGAAGATGGAACCCTAAGATGGCTCCATACATCTACACCGAGAGAAACGGTATCCACATCATCGACTTACAGAAGACTGTAAAGCTTGTAGATGATTCTTACAACGCATTGTCTCAGATCGTTGCTAACGGTGGAACCATCCTTTTCGTAGGAACAAAGAAGCAGGCTCAGGACGCTGTTAAGGCTGAAGCTCTTCGTTGCGGAGAGTTCTATGTAAATGAGCGTTGGCTTGGCGGAATGCTTACCAACTTCAAGACCATCCGTTCTCGTATCCAGAGATTAAAGGACATTGAGAAGATGGCTGAAGACGGAACCTTTGATGTATTGCCAAAGAAGGAAGTTACTCTTTTGAAGAAGGAGTGGGCCAAGCTTGAGGCTAACCTTGGCGGAATCAAGGATATGAAGTCTATTCCCGATGCAATCTTCGTAATCGATCCTAAGAAGGAGAAGATTTGCGTACAGGAGGCTCATTCTCTTGGAATTACTCTTTTCGGAATTGCAGATACCAATGCAGATCCTGAAGAGCTGGATTACATCATCCCGGGTAACGACGATGCTATCCGTGCCATCAAGTTAATCGTGGCTAAGATGGCTGATGCCGTTATCGAGGCTAAGCAGGGTGATATGACCGAGGAAGAAGCAGCTTTAGCAAGCAGTGAAGAAGATTTCACACAAGAGGCATAAGATAAATCAGGTCCCTTTTGCTCTATGAGTAGAAGGGACTATTTCCCTAATGTTATCGTTTAAAAGGAGGAAAGAAAATGGCAGAGATTACCGCAGCACTGGTGAAGGAATTAAGAGAGATTACCGGAGCAGGAATGATGGCTTGTAAGAAGGCTCTTACAGAGACAGCCGGAGATATGGATAAGGCTGTAGAGTACTTGAGAGAGCAGGGACTTGCAGGAGCAGAGAAGAAGGCAGGAAGAATTGCGGCAGAGGGTGTTTCCTTCACAAAGATTTCCGATGACGGAAAGACCGGCGTTGTAGTAGAAGTAAATGCTGAGACCGACTTCGTTGCTAAGAACGAAAAGTTCCAGAACTTCGTAAAGGAAGTAGCAGCTCAGGCGTTAAAGACATCTGCAACGGATATCGACAGCTTCTTACAGGAGAAGTGGGATTTAGATCCTTCCAAGACTGTTTCCGAGCAGCTTTCCGCTACCATTTCCGTAATTGGGGAAAACATGAACATCCGTCGTTTTACCAAGATTACTGAGGAAAACGGTTTCGTTCAGGATTATATTCACTCCGGCGGAAGAATCGGTGTTCTTTTACAGGTTAAGTCCACTGTAGTAAATGATGCAATCAAGGATATGGCAAAGAACCTTGCTATGCAGATTGCCGCTTTAAATCCAAAGTACATCACTCGTGCAGAAGTTGATCAGGAATACTTAAAGAACGAGAAGGAAATTCTTTTGGCTGCTGCTAAGAATGAGAAGCCAAATGCTCCTGAGAAGGTTCTTCTTGGTATGGTTGAGGGAAGATTAAACAAGGAATTACAGGAAGTTTGTCTTGTAGACCAGGTTTATGTTCGTGCTGAGGATGGAAAGCAGAAGGTTGGTCAGTACCTTGAGAGCGTTGCAAAGGCTCAGAACGCTGAAATTTCCCTTGTACGTTTTGTTCGTTACGAGACAGGAGAGGGACTTGAGAAGAAGAATGAAGATTTTGCTGCAGAAGTAGCTGCACAGATTAAATAATAAAGGAATCCCTCTTGCTGTTTGGCGAGAGGGATTTTTTTACCGTTTTTTAACGAGTAGGCTTGGGAAGCGTGAGATTTCTCATTCTTAAAGAGTATCGCCGATGTAGTTGCGATATTTTGTTGAAATCATCAGAAAGGCTTAAAGAAAATGAACTGCATAGAGATTTTGGAAAAATTGGTGGCTAGGGAAAGTACGAATCCGGGAGTTTTGGAAGAAGGGGTAGCCGAGGATATTTTGGCCCTTCTTAAGGATGCGGTATTGGAGCTATCCGGTACTGTGGAAAAGATGGAGGTAGAAGCTCACCGTCCCATACTTCGGGTTTTACTTCCGGGAGAAACTAAGGAATGCTTCAGTTTTATTTGCCATATGGATACGGTACCTATCGGCTTGCATTGGGAGAAAAATCCCTATGGAGAGTGGGAAGGCAATAGGTTGTATGGTAGAGGCTCCTGCGATATGAAAGGCGGAACCGCTTCGGCAATCTCTGCATTTTTACAAATCTTAGCTTTGGCAAAGAAGGAGAAGCAAAAGCCCAAGATCTCTTTGCAAATGGTCTTCACTTGTGATGAAGAGGGGGACATGAAGGGCGTGGAGAAAGCCATTCAAGCAGGATGGCTGGATAAAGATACTTTACTTATGGATACGGAGCCCACAGACGGTACTATTCAAACCGCCCATAAGGGACGGTTCTGGTATGAGTGGCAGTTTCATGGAAAGGCTGCCCATGCCAGTGAACCGGAAACCGGAATTGATGCCATTCTCTCTATGGCTATGGCGATTCCGGAGGCGAAAAAAGGAGTGGATGCTTTAGAAAAGGATAGCTTTTTGGGAGATTCTAAAATCTGCTTCGGACAATGCAGCGGAGGAATTCACCCCTATCAGGTTCCGGCAGAAGCCAAGGTATCCGTGGATATGCGTCTGGTTCCTCCCTATACTGCGGAAACAGGAAAAGAAATACTGGAAAAAGCAGTGGAAAAGGTACAGAAAACTTATCCCGGTCTTAAATCAACGATTTTCATTACAGGAAATCGGCCTGCTATACCTCATTATGAGGAAAGTCTGCTTTTGGCAAAATGTAAAAAAGCCATTGAAGCAGCCGGATATCCCAAAGCCAAAGTCTGCCCCTTCCCGGGCTACACCGATACCGCCGTGGTTGCCGGAAAATTCGATAACCATACCACCCTATCCTACGGCCCCGGATCACTAGACATGGCCCACCAACGAGATGAATATGTTGAGAAAGAAGATGTACTTCGATGTGAAAAAGTATATTTTGAGCTTTTAAAAGATTTTTACATGAATGGTATTTAATTCATTTAGATGCTTTATCGTCCATGGTATAAGAGCATAAGCTTTGTAAAGGGGTGATTCCTTCTAATTCTAAGGGCTTGAAAAGATAAATCCCCAAATTTTTGACAGTGTGGATACCGGAGTGTTGATTAAGACAAGTGGTTGATCCACACTGTTTTGCTTATTCTATTATGAAATTAATGTGATTACTCCGGGGAACAGCTTTTCTGTGATGTTGTCTGTGGCTCGGGGTAATCTGAGCCCGCGGGTACTTGCGGAAAGCAAGGGAACCGTAGCTTTTCGCTTAGTACCCCTGCGTGGCGAAGTTAGCGAGAGCGTGCCCCGGTCAGAGACAGTATCATTGAAAAGCGTAAACCTTCCCCGCCCACAGACAGTATCATTGAAAAGCGTAATCGTACTATAGAATATTCAAATAAACACCAATAATCTATTTAAAATCAAAATAAAACTTCTCTTTTTAATATGATATACTAATGCCTGTTTGCGGTTATAGAGGATCGCAAACGGGAGTGTAAAAAATAACTAGTTGAAAAGGAGCATTATGAAGAGAAAGCTTGCATTAACCACATTGTCATTACTGGCATTAGGCGTTCTTGCCTCTTGCGGACAGAAGACTAAGGAAAGTTCTGTAGCGGCAACCACTGCCAAGGCAGAGGAGTCCTCCGTTGAAACGGAAAAGGCTACAGAGAAAGCCAACGAGACTAAGGCTGAAGGAAAGCTGGCTATCGTGGCAACTTCCGAAGATTACAAGAAGTTATTTGATGAGTTTACAAAGGACACCGGCATTGAGACAGAACTCCTTTCCATGTCCTCCGGAGAGGTTCTCAGTAAGTTAAAGGCTGAGGGAGGCACACCTACCGCTGATCTTTGGTTTGGCGGCGGAATTGATGCTTTCATGAGCGCTAAGGATAGTGACTTACTGGAGAAGATTGATTTAGACGCTGCAAATGACTTTGCATCCGGCTATATTGATCCTGATCATTATTGGTATACCAAGGGTGTTACTGTTGTAGGCTTTATCGTGAATGACGAGATGCTGAAGACTAAGAATACGGAAGCACCTAAGAGCTGGGATGATTTACTTAACTCCGCATACAAGGATGAGATTTTGATGTCCAATCCTGCAGTATCTGGAACCAACTACGGTGTTGTAAATGCTCTTTTACAGAAGAAGGGTGAAGAAGAGGGATGGAAGTACTTTACTGCATTAAACGATAATGTAAAGTATTACTCTAAGCGTGGTGGAGACCCAAGAGAGAAGACCGCTCAGGGAGAGGTTGCCATCGGAATCACTCCAATGGATAAAAAGACCGAGAAGCTTGCTACAGAGCAGGGATGTTCTTTAGTTTATCCTGAGGATGGAATTCCTTATGTTCCGGAGGGAGTTGCCGTATTTAAGGGCGCTGCCAATGCAGAGGCTGCCAAGGAGTTCTTAAACTGGTTATACAACAGTGAGGATCACTTAAAGGAATTGGCTGAAATTGACGGAAAGAACACCATTAAGGTTGTTTTGCCAAAGCTGTCCAATGTTGACTTATCTTTCGACACCGGTCTGTTAATGAAGGAAGACTTATCCTTATTCGGTTCTCAGAGAGACAGTATCCTCAGCAAGTGGGAGACTTTGGCCGGTGCTAAAAATGAAACTGAAGAGGTAAAGAAATAAGATGAAATTATTTTCCTTCCATAATATTAAGGAAAATGCAGGAAAGAGAGTGGAGCATTCCACTCTTTTTTCTGCTGTATTCTTTTCTTTGTTTCTGTGTTTACTCATTCTTCCCATTATTATTTTTATTGTCTATCCGATTTTACTGCTTTTTTTTAAGGCCTTTCAGCCGGATAATCCGGTACAGCATTTTCGAGACATAGTTATACGTTATAAAACAGCTTTTTCCCATAGTATAGAGAGCTCCTTTCTTTCTGCTGTACTTTCTACGGTTTTGGCCTTTTTTCTGGCCTATGGGATTCGAACCACAGGGAAGTGGCAGAAGAGAATTGCTTTAATTCTTTTATCCATGAGTATGGTGTCTCCACCCATTATTTCTTCTCTGTCCTTTATTACCTTGTATGGAAGACGAGGATTGATTAGCTATCGTTTACTGGGGCTATCCTTTGATCCTTACCATCAGTGGGGGGTGGTTCTTATGCAAAGTATTCACTTTGCCTGCATGAATACCCTGATTTTTACCAATGCCTTAGAAGCTTTTGACGGAAAGCTTTATGATAGCGGAAGAGACTTAGGGGCCGATGCAGTTTCCGTGTTAAAGGATATCTTGCTCCCCTTACTTTCTCCTGCGATTTTGGCTTCCTTCTTTTTAAGCTTTTTAAGAGGACTTTCCGACTTTGGTACCCCCATTATTATCGGGGGGAGATACAGTACTCTGGCTACGGAAATCTATCTGCAAATTATCGGGTTTTCCGACTTTGCAAAGGCCGCAGCCATGAATATCCTTTTGCTATTTCCGGCATTTATCAGTTTTTTGCTGTATCGCCTGTCCATGAAAAAGGCGGATGAACGGAATAAGGGACAGAAGGAGAAGACGGGTCTTAAGCTGGATCAAAAGCATTGGATGAAATATCCTATTCAACTGCTATTGTTTATCTTCTTGCTTTTCCAGGCCTTGCAATATGCTTCTATTTTTCTCTATGGCTTTCTTCGCTTTAACAAAAAGCAAATATTTTTCACCTTAGAAAACATGGATAGTCTTTTTCACTACAATATTTCCACTATGGGATTAAGCCTGTTTCTGGCTTTCTCGGCCTCGGTCTTAGGCAGCTTTTTTGCCTTTCTTCTGGCCTACCTGATGGAAAGAAAAATGAAAAGAGGCAAAAAACTTTTGGATTTTGCCCTATCTGTACCCTCTTTGTTACCGGGAACCTGCTTTGGACTGGCTTATATTCTGGCCTTTAACAAGGCACCCTTAAAGCTTACAGGTACCCTTTGGATTATGTTTTTTTCCCTGTTTTTCCGGCAAATGCCCATAGGCAGTAGATTGGCCAGTACGGCCTTAAGTCAAAGTCCCAAGAGTTTGGAGCTTGCCGCAAGAGATTTGGGGGCAAGGCCTTCCATGGTATTTTTACAAATCATTTTGCCCGGTATCCTGCCCAGTTTTTTCTCTTCCGTATATATACAGTTTACCCAGGGATTAACCACTGCGGGAGCTATCATTTTCCTTATCAGTGCCAAGTATAAGGTTTTGGTTTACACCCTGTTTGATGCCATTAATCGAGGAGATTATGCGGTGGCTTCCCTGATCGCAGGAATCATGATATGGCTGTCTTTGGCTTTTGCTTCTTTACTGGGAATGGTAGAAAAGCTTTTTTGCAAAAAGGAGGTAAGGCGCTAATATGCAGAACAATACATTGGCTGCTTTGGAGGGAATATCCTTTCGCTATGATCCTAAGGAGGATTTGGTTTTAGAGGACTTTTCCTTATCCATAAATGAGGGAGAAATCTTTTGTCTGCTGGGAGAATCAGGCTGTGGAAAAACCACCTGTTTGCAGCTTCTGGGCGGTTTTCTTTTCGCGGAAAAGGGAAAGATTTTGATTCAGGGAGAGGATTATAGTGCCTTTCCACCGGAAAAACGACCGGTTTCCACAGTTTTCCAGTCCTATGCTCTTTTTCCTCATATGACGGTCTTGGAGAATGTCTGTTATGGCCTAAAATGGAAGGGGTTTAAAAAGAAAGAGCAGCTGGAGCAGGCAGAAAAATATCTGGATATGATGAAATTGTGGTCCTTTCGAGATAGAATGGTTACAGAACTTAGCGGTGGACAGCAGCAAAGAGTGGCCTTGGCCAGATCTTTAGCGGTAGAGCCTAAATTACTCTTAATGGATGAGCCCTTAAGTAATCTGGATGCAGGACTTCGTAAAGACATTCGAGAAGAACTGGTGGACTTGCAAAGTAAAATTGGGTTTTCCATGCTCTTTGTTACCCATGACCAGGAAGAAGCCATGGAACTGGGACATAGAATCGGCATTATGGAAAAAGGAAAAATTTTGCAAATCGGCTCAGGAGAAGAGCTGTATCTACATCCGAAAAATGAGTATATTCGGCGTTTTTTTGGAGAGTACTTTGTGCTGTTCCTGGAAGGGAAGAATCATTTTCTTCGACCTGAAGATTTCGGTATACAGTCTGCAAAGAGCAGGATAGAGCCTTTGTCCGGAAGACAGGAGGGAAGAGGAGAGCTTCGGAAAAGGGGAAAAATACTTTCTGAGGTATTCTTAGCCTCTTACCGTCTATATAGGATAAATCTATTCGGCCAGGAGGTTCATATTAAGCTACAGGCTAATGCTCCCTTTAGAAGGGGAGAGGAAGTGGAAATATTTTTCTATGAAAAGGAGGAAGAGCAATGATTTACTTGGATAATGCGGCAACCAGTCAGAAGAAGCCAAAGGAAGTTTTGGATGCGGTTCTTCATGCCATGGAAAGCATGGGAAATGCAGGTCGCTCCACCCATGAAGCTGCCCATAGCTCCACAAAGACGGTATTTGATACAAGAGTTTTACTGACGGAGTTCTTTCATGGAAAGAATCCGAGCCATTGTATCTTTACGAAAAACTCTACGGAAAGCTTAAACATGGCGATTCTGGGCAGTTTAAAGCCGGGAGACCATGTGATTACCACGGTGATGGAGCATAATTCCGTCCTTCGTCCTCTTTATGCCATGGAACGGCAGGGGGTAGAGCTGTCCTTTTGCGGTTTGGATGAGAATGGTATCCTGGACTATGCTTCTTTAGAAAAGCTTTGGAAAAAAAATACCAAAGCCATCGTTCATACCCATGCCTCCAACCTGACAGGGGATCTGGTGGATTTAGAAAGAATATCCGCCTTTGTGAAAGAAAAATCCTTGCTTTGGATTGTGGATGCTTCTCAGACTGCAGGAGTTTATGATATTGACGTGGAAAAGCTGGGTATTGACATCCTGTGCTTTACTGGACATAAATCCCTTTTGGGGCCTCAGGGTACCGGGGGAATGCTGATTAAGGAAGGAATTTCTCTTCGCTCTTTATCTTACGGAGGAACCGGGGTGGAAACCTATAATGAAGATATGCCGGCAGAGTATCCGAATCACCTGGAAGCAGGAACCTTAAATGCCCATGGCATTGCAGGACTTCATGAGGGGGTGGCCTATATTCAAAGAGAAGGTATTGCAACTATCCGAGAGAAAGAGCTTAGCCTAATGGAGCAGTTTAAAAAGGGAATTGAGTCCCTTCCCGGTGTAAAGCTCTACGGAAATTTTCAGGAGAAAAAACGCTGTCCTATTGTCAGCATGAATCTCTATGCCTATGATTCCGCCATGGTCAGTGATGAACTCTTTACCCGTTTTAATATTGCCACCAGAGCAGGAGGGCATTGTGCACCTCTTATGCATAAGGCTTTAAACAATGTGGAGCAGGGCTGTGTTCGCTTCAGCTTTTCTCATTTTAATACGGAGGAGGAAGTGGCCAAGGCGGTGGAGGCCATTCGAATTCTTTCGGAAGAAGGCTAGAGAATCGAAAAGGGAAGTAAAAGTAGTAGAGAGATAAAGAAGTCTATTTATATTAATTTGAAATATAAACAGTCTTTTTATAATAATTTCTTATTAGACTTTTTCTCCTGAATTTTTTATAGTTTAGGAGAATCATTATTGAAAGGAGAAGCAAAATGGATAAAAACTTAGACTGTAAAGGCTTGGCTTGTCCTCTTCCCGTGGTGGAAGCAAAGAAGGCTATGGAGGAGATGCAGGAAGGAATTCTTACCGTACTGGTGGATAATGAGACCGCAGTACAGAATTTGCAGAGACTGGGACAAAAATTTCAGTACGCGGTAGCTTCCCAAAAACTTTCTGAGAAAGAATTTGAGGTTCGTATTGAAGTGAAGAAGCAGGAGGGTGCAGCCAAGGAGAAGGAAGCTACTTGTACTGTGGTATTTTCTTCCAACAAGATGGGAGAGGGTGCGGAGGAGCTTGGCCATACTTTGATTAAGTCCTTTGTTTTCGCTTTAAGTAATGTGGATCCTTTGCCAACGGCTATGGTTTTCTACAATAGTGGAGCTTATTTAACATCAGAGGATTCTCCGGTGCTTTCCGACTTAAAGACTCTGGAGAAAGCCGGTGTGAAGATTATGACCTGCGGGCTTTGTGCAGACTATTATAAAATTAAGGAGAAGGTGGCTGTAGGTATTATTTCCAATATGTATGAGATTGTGGAAACACAGATGCAGTCCGATAAGATTATTAAACCATAATGAGAGAGAAAACTTTACAATGTATCTTAAGCTTTCATAATACGGTGGATGCCTTGCAGATGGAGAAGCTGGGAAAGGAGAAGGACCTGCCGGGACGACTGATTCCCCTTCCTTCCGTGATTTCCGCAGGCTGCGGACTTGCCTGGAGTACGGCTTTGAAGAATAGAGAGAGCACTTTGGCGGCTTGTAAAGAAGCCGGTCTTGAGCCCAGCTCCGTACATGAAATTCTATTTTAGGAATTTTTGAAATTTGCTTTGTCATTTTTTCTTGATCTATAGGAATTTTCTATAGAAACTTATTGTGATTTTCTATGAATCTATTCGAGATTTGACAGAGCATTTTTTTCTATGGTATAGTGTGCAGTGTTCATTTGGAGGTGGATAGGTACCTGGTGAGCCTCCTGGTCTTCAAAACCAGTGTTGGATGTGTAGAACATCCTAGGTGAGTTCGATTCTCACACACCTTCGCCAAAGATTCCGGCATTTGCCGTTCAGACTGCCCTTTTTCGGGCAGTCTTTTTCAGTAGGAGGGAAGATGAAAATACTCAGTATCATTACACAAAAACCCAGCAGCACAGGCTCCGGAATTTACCTGACAGAGATTCTGAAATCTTATCAGCATCTTGGAGAAGAGCAGGCTGTGATTTGCGGGGTCACCAGGGAAGACAAGCTTCCGGATATTCCTTCCGTGGATTTTTTCCCGGTGTATTATGAATCGGAAGAATTGCCCTATCCGGTTTTGGGAATGAGTGATGAGATGCCTTATAAGAGTACCAGATATAAGGATCTGACGAAGGAAATGTTGGAACAGTTTGAAAGAGCATTCTCTAAAAAGCTGGAAGAAGTGTTGGACCGATTCTCACCGGATTTGATTCTTTGCCATCATCTATATCTGCTTACTGCCCTGGTTAGGGAAAAATGTCCCGATATTCCTATCTTTGCTTTTTGCCATAATACAGATCTTCGTCAAATGGAAAAGCATGATTTGGAAAAGGAAAGAATTATCCGAAACATTCAAAAGCTGGATAAAATTCTTACACCTAAGGAGGCACAGAGGCACGAAGTTCTTCGTCTTTATGGTGTGGAGCCTGAAAAGGTAGTGAATATCGGGATTGGCTATAATTCGGAAGTTCTTGGCCTACCCACAGGAGATGTGGTCAGTCCCCATGGTATTCCCAGAAGAAGAGAGATTCAAACTGCTTCAGGAGAAATTTTTAGCAAGGGAGCAAGTATAGACTTGCTTTTTGCCGGAAAGCTGGGAGAAAAAAAGGGAGTATTTTCTCTTTTAAGAAGCCTGGAGGCTCTTTCTCAAAAGGGAAGGAAGAATTTTCGCCTCTTTATGATTGGAGATAACGGAAATAAGGAGGAGAAGGAGGCAGTCTATGCTTTGGCCAAGACCTGTAGCTATCCCATTCACTTTTTAGGTCGTTTGGACTATGTGGATCTGGTGCCCTGGTATGAATTTTCCGATTGTTTTCTTCTGCCTTCATTCTTTGATGCAGTTCCTATGACGGTGATTGAGTCCTTGGCTTGTGGAAATAAGGTGGTTCTTACGGCTTTGGAAGGCTTGGAAGAGTTTTTTTCAGAAAATCTTCCCACAGCACCGATCTTTTTTGTGGAGTTGCCTCCTCGTAAAAATGCGGATGAAATACCGGAGGAAGCTCTTCCGATATTTGAGGAACGCTTAGAAAAACAAATTGCTCTTTGTATGGATAGCGAGTATTCCAAAATGATTTCCATGGGTAGCCTATCCTGGGATGGAATTGCCGAGAAAGTCTTGTCTTATCTTGACTTTTTATAGATAAACCGTACAATAGAAAGCTGATATAGAATTAACAGGGAAGGGGTTCTGTACCTTTCCCTGCTTTGTTAAGTAAGGGAGACTAGATGAGTAAACTTAGATTAACCCAGATGACCAAGCTTTCCGGCTGAGCCGCGAAAATAGGTCCTGAGACCCTTGCTCACGTTGTGAGCAAGCTTCCAAAATTTGATTTTGATCCTCATGTATTGGTAGGGTTGGATACTTCTGATGACGCAGCGGTTTACCAGCTTACGGAGGATCTGGCAATGATTCAAACAGTGGATTTCTTCACTCCGGTAGTGGATGATCCCTACCTGTTTGGACAGATTGCAGCGGCGAATGCCCTTTCCGATGTTTATGCGATGGGAGGCATTCCCAAGGTAGCCTTGAATATAGTCGGTTTTCCGAATTGCCTTTCTCCTGATGTTTTATCGGAAATTATGAAGGGAGGAGCGGATAAGGTGAAAGAAGCCGGAGCCATCTTGATTGGAGGACATTCCATTCAAAATGATGAGCCCTTCTACGGCCTTACCGTATCCGGTCTTGTAGATCCCAAGAAGATTCAGAAAAACTACGGAGCCAGACCCGGTGACTGTATTCTTTTAACGAAACAGATTGGTACAGGAATTATTAATACCGCCGCCAAGGTGGAATTTGCCAGTGAAAGAGCAAAAGAGGAGTCCTACCGTGTCATGGCTTCCCTAAACCGAAAGGGTAAAGAAGTGATGGATCAGTTTACGGTGCATGCCTGCACGGATATTACCGGCTTCGGTTTGATGGGACATGCTTTGGAGATGGCAGAGGCCAGCAAGGTGACTTTTCACTTGGATTCCTCCTCCATACCCTATATTCCGGAGAGCCTGGAGTATGCGGAATTGGGCATGATTCCGGCAGGGGCTTACGCCAACAGGAAGTTCCAGGAGGGAAAGGTGGATGTCAGCAGAATTTCCACGGCATTTCAGGATTTGCTCTTTGATCCCCAGTCCTCCGGAGGATTGCTTTACAGTATTCCCATGGAAGAAAAGGAACGAGCACTGGAAGCTTTTGAAAAGGCAAATTTAGATACGACGGTATCCTGTATAGGAGAAGTAAGGGAATTAGAAGAGAAAAACATTATTCTCTACTAATAAACTTGCAAAGCAATAGCAAATAAGGCAACAAGGAGACGTAGCATGAATATTAAACAGCTAGAAGCATTTGTTCGTATCGTAAAAAACAAAAGTTTTTCACAGACGGCCAAGGAGTTATATCTTACCCAACCTACAGTGAGCTCTTACATCAGTAGTTTGGAAGAGGACTTGGGGGTACAGCTTTTTAACAGAACCACAAAAGAAGTGCATACCACTAATGAAGGAGAGCAGATTTATCTCTACGCCAAGGATATTGTGAATCTTTCCAATAAGATTCGGAATGCCTTCAAGGATGAAGAGAAGGAAGAGGTAAATGAAATTATTATTTCAGCATCCTCCATTCCGGCGCAATACCTGCTTCCCGGTATTTTGGCAAACTTTAGTAAACGATACCCGAATACAGAGTTTCGTATTCATGAGACAGACAGCAAGGGAGCAGTGACCGATGTGGCTGAACACCGGGCGGATTTGGCTTTTTCCGGATCTATTGTTCCCATGTCCAACTGCAATTTCCTGCCTTTCTATGAAGATGAGTTAATATTGGTCACTCCCAATACGGAATTTTACCAGAATAAGCAGAAGGAGGGAGATCTTTCCTTCTTGCGAAAGGCGGATTTTGTTATGCGGGAGAACGGTTCCGGCACGAAAAAAGAGGCGGTGAATCTTTTAACACAGATGGGCTTAAAGCCGGAGGAAATGAAGGTGGTTGCCCGTTTTGCCAATACCGGTGCCATCTTGCTTTCCGTTAAGGAGGGCATCGGGGTAGCCATAGTTTCCCGTCTTGCCGCAAGGAATGCGATTAAGAATCAGGAGCTTTTGGATTTTCCTCTGCAAAAGGACGGCTACTTCCGTAAAATTTATCTGGTCAGCAACAGCCATTACCCCATGAGCAATCGGGTGAAGCTTTTCATGCAAATGATGCAGAATCATGTTGAAAAGCAAAAGATTTTATAAAGGATATTCATGAAGGAAAATTATAAGCTTATCGTTGCCTATGACGGCTCTCGATATTTTGGCTTTGAAAAACAGAAGGAGCAAGAAGCTACCATTCAGGGCAAGCTGGAAGGAGTTTTTTCCAAAATTCCGGGAAATGAAGAGGGAGTAGAGATTATCGGTGCCTCCAGAACCGATGCAGGGGTGCATGCCAGAGGGATGTATTTTTGGATACGGAGCTTTCCGAGGAAGAAATTCAGGATTACGGAAATCGTTATCTTCCGGAGGATATTGCCATTGTCTCCGTAAGGAAGGTCAGTCCCCGCTTTCATGCAAGATATAATGCCCTGGGGAAAATCTATCGCTACTCCTGTTATATCGGAAAAACAAAGCCGGTGTTCGATCGAAAGATTTTGCTTCATCTGGAGGAAGAGCCGGATTTGGAGGCTATGCACGAGGCTGCTCAGTTTTTGATCGGAAAGCTGGATTTTAAATCCTTCTGCGGCAATCCCAAGATGAAGAAATCCACCATTCGTTCCATAAGCAGTATTCGTATCCAAAAAAGTCAAAATCTGCTTCGGTTTTACTTCGAGGGAAGCGGATTTTTGCAGTATCAGATTCGGATTATGGTGGGGACTCTTTTAGAAGTGGGCTACCATAAAAGGAAAGCCACTGATATTCCTTCGATTATTGACGCAAAAGATAGGCAGAAGGCCGGTTATACGGCACCGGCTAAGGGACTTTGTCTTATGAAGGTTCTTTACGATTAGAAAGGATTGAAATTGAAAAAAGCGTTGTTATGCTCCTTGGGAATAAGTATTTTATCCATAGTATGCATTGTTTTAATTGGTTTAAGTCTGCTATCCGGTCGCTTTTTCCCCGGAACCTACATTGAAAATGTTGATGTTTCTCTTTTAAAGAGGGAGGAAGCTCAGGAATTATTTTCAAAAAAAAGGCAGGATGCCTATCATCTTGTTATTATTGATAAAAACGGCAATCAGGAGGATCTTTACGGAAAGGATATTCAGCTTCGTTATGATTCCGATTTTTCTCATATTCCCAAACCCGATTCCTTCTATCTCCTGTTCTCTCTGGGAAAGAAAAAGAATTATGATTTAGAAGGAAGCCTGCACTATGACGAAGCTGCTTTGGATGCTTTTATTACAAAGTATCTTGAAAAGCATGACAGTGATGAAGAAGCAAGGGCTGCGTTCCTTACCGCCTATATTCCCGGAAAGGGCTATGCGGTGGGAGATGAGCAGTGGAGCGGAAAAATCGACCGGGATAAATTCCGGAACATGCTGATTCAGGCTATTTCGGAAGGAACTTCCCGAATCGATTTACGAGAGGGGGATTTTTATCAAAAGCCCGAGGCAAAAACTGAAGAGTTAAAGCCGATGGCGGAGGAAAAAAACAAAAGCCTGCAAGCTCTCCTTCGTTACAATTTTTCCGGGGAGGCGGTGGAGTTGACTCCGGATCGATATCACCAGTGGCTGGAAAACGGAGAGTTTAATAAAAAGGCATTAAAGGACTATGTAAAGGAACTGAAGGCGCTTACCGACACTGCCGGTAAGGAAAGAGCTTTTCATACGGAAGACGGCAGAGTGCTTCTGTTAAAGGGAAAATACGGTTTTTCTCTTTCCGTAAAAAAAGAAGAAGCGGCACTGCTTTCAAATTTAAAGTCCAATGAAGCGGTTTCCAGAGAAGCGGAGTATGACACGGTGGCACCGGGAAGAGGAGCCTCCGATTTAGGGAATACCTATGTGGAAGTGGATATCGCAAGACAAAAGATATTTTACATTGAAAATGGAGAGATTAAGCTTAGCTCAGACTGTGTGACCGGAAATGTATCCAGAAATAACGGAACTCCGGACGGTATTTATCCTCTTACCTATAAAACGAAAAATGCCACATTGAAGGGGGAGGATTATGAAACCAAGGTGAGCTATTGGATGCCTTTTAACAGGGGAATCGGTTTTCATGATGCTTGGTGGAGAAATCGATTTGGAGGAAATATTTATCTAAGAGGAGGATCTCATGGATGCGTGAATCTCCCTCCCCGGATTGCAAAGGATTTGTACCAGTTTGTATATCAGGGTATGCCGATCATTTGCCATCATTAATGGAAAAAAGTATAGTAGAAAGAAGGAAGAGAAGTGCAAGGGGAAGATAAGCAAAAGCAGGAAGTACTGAGTATGCAAAAGTCCGGAGAAGCTTTTGCTCATGAAACCGAGGGAGAGGGTTCAGAGGAAAAAGAAAGAAAATCCTATGGGAGAAAGGGGAAAAGTCCTTTTCTCCTCTTTTTCGTTCTTTTGCCGTTTTTACTTTCAGGAATTTTTCTCTATGGGGTGTATCGTTATGGGAAAAATGTGATAGCGGAAAGAAACCGGCATAACGGGGAAACGGTAGTTGCGGAGCAGGAGGAAAAACCGGGAGAACAAAAAGAGGATAAGCTTTCCAACAGTATCAACAAATTAAAGAAAAAAGGAGAGCTTAAGCTTCTTTTTCTTGGAAATGATTATTTAAAGGGGGAAAATGACTTTTTCACCACTGTTCAGGGAGCGCTGGAAGACAAATACGGCGGAAAGGTGGAATGGAATATTCCGGAACTTCCCGGGAATGCCACAGCCTTATCCGGCTATCTTAAATTGCAGGAGGAAGAGCTTAGCGGAGATTTGATTTTCCTTTCCTTCTCGGATTATGACAATCCCTATACCTTTCCTTACTATTACGAGCTTTTGCTTCGGGAATGTCAAAGGAAGTTTCCGGAAGCGGAAATTTTGTGTTTGATTGGAGACCGGGCATTTGCAGAGGATAAGCATACCAAGGACAATGCCTTTGTGGTAAAGAATCTTGCGGAGTACTATGGCTTGGAGCTCATGAATCTTGCAGAGCTTATGGCAAAAAAGCAAACGGATCCTAAAGCCTTTTTGACGGAAGGGGAGGCCTATTCCGTCTTTGTTCGGCGCTTTTATCCCAATGCCTTTGTAGAGGCTATAGAAAAACCTGCAAAGGAAGGACAGGAGAGTTCGGCGAAAAGCGAAGAAAACAAGCAGGGTAGCTTAAAGACTCCCTTAAATGCTCTATTGGAGCAAGACCCCTATTGCATAAAGATTTCCAAAGACGAATTTCAAGAAATCGGAGACACAGGACTACTGCTTTCAAGGGAAAAAATGGAAGCCTTAGGCGTATTGGGAAAAAACGGAATCTTGGCCCAGTCTCTATCTTTGGTTCCCGGAGCGAATCAGGGGAACTGTCTTGTGGACGGGATTCTTACAGCCAGCTACAGTATGGAAGGTAGCGGCTATTTAGGTGTATATACGAAGGAAGTTCTTCCCAAAGGACAGATTCTTTTGCTCTTTGCCTCTAAAGAGGAAAGGGAGAATTTTCATGAGCTTTATATGCTTTCCGGAATTCCTTTGGAAAGGGGACTGGAGAACGGAACAGCCCTTCCTGTTCCGGAAATGCCCGTAGCAGAGACTGCCGGAGCGGAAGCTTCTTCCGAGGCGGTAGCGGAATCCTCCGGGGAAAGTCAGGCCGCTTCTTCGGAAAATACCGAAGCAACAAAAGAGGAAGAGAAGCCTGCTGCAAAACAGGAAGAAAAGAAGACGGAGACAAAAAAGCAAGAGGAAAGCAGCTCGGAAGAATATATTATTTCCGACCAGGGGCCCGGAGATGTACGATAAAGAGATTCGGGAAAGTCTATTTTTCTTTTTGGAAGAAAGCTACGGAAAGTCCAGAATACTGGAAGAAAAGGTTATTGGAAGAGCCCGGGCAGACTGTGTTCTGATACAGGAAGACAGCTTTATGGGGATTGAAATTAAATCGGACCATGACAGCTATAGTCGACTGGAGGGGCAGGTAAAAAATTATAATCAATATTTTGACTACAATATGGTGGTAGTGGGCAGTAAACACGCCCACAGCATAGAAAGTCATGTTCCCTCCTTTTGGGGGATTATCACGGTGGAAGAGGTAGAAGGGAAATGTGATTTTTATATACTTCGACAGGAGCAAAAAAATCCGTTTTGTGATATAAAAAGAAAGGCAAGTTTACTTTGGAAATCAGAACTACAGGAATTGCAGAAAAAATACGGATTTCCCAAGTATCAGAATAAATCCAAAAGCTTTTTAGTGAATTATCTTTTAGAAAGAATTGCGGAAGAAGATCTGCAAAAAGATTTCTCTCATTTATTGTTGGAGAGAGATTATACGATATTTTCTGTAGAAGAAAAAAGCACTGAGGCAGAAGGAGCGGAGGAACTTAAAAAAGGAAAGAAAATCAGAAAGAAAAAATACAAAAGAAGAAAAAAATCATTGACGAAAACGAAGCTGGGGGTTACCCATTTGATTCGCAAAGGAAGTAAGAGGACGGTAAAAAAATGAGAGAGGAAGAGATCAAAAAGGCATTAGAAGAGAAGTTTTCCGAGCTTTATGGAAATACAGAGGGGATTCGCTATTTCTTTGCTCCGGGAAGAGTAAACCTAATCGGAGAGCACACCGATTACAACGGAGGCCATGTCTTTCCTTGTGCTTTAAGTATGGGAAGCTATGCGG
This sequence comes from uncultured Oribacterium sp., assembly GCF_902481605.1. Lineage (NCBI taxonomy): Bacteria > Bacillati > Bacillota > Clostridia > Lachnospirales > Lachnospiraceae > Oribacterium > uncultured Oribacterium sp. Next base: position 30,562 of record NZ_CABSXI010000026.1, read on the forward strand.
CCGTAAAGAAGAGAGAAGATAAAAACTTCCGCTTTTACTCCTTGAATGTGGAGGGAGCAGGGGTGATTTCTGCGGGAGAAAGTGATTTTACCCCTCTAGAAGATAAGCAGTGGGCTGCTTATTTAAAGGGCGTGATTTGGGCTATGGAAAAAAGAGGTCTGGACATTCCCTGCGGTCTGGATTTAGTGCTTTACGGGAATATTCCCAACGGCTCCGGACTTTCTTCCTCTGCATCCTTAGAGGTCTTGATGGGAAGCATTTGTAAGGAGCTTTACGGACTTTCCGTAAGCTTCCCGGAACTGGCTTTAATCGGGCAATACAGTGAAAACAATTATAACGGGATGAACTGCGGAATCATGGATCAGTTTGCCAGTGCGATGGGAAAGAAGGATCATGCGATCTTTTTGGATACTGCCACCCTGCAATTTTCCTATGCTCCCATAGTGTTAGAGGATCATTGCATCATTATCAGTAACACCAATAAAAAGCATAAGCTTATCGGCTCCGCCTACAATGACAGAAGAAGAGAGTCGGAAGAAGCACTGAAAATTTTGCAGAAATTCCGTCCCATTAAGAGCTTGGGAGAGCTTTCGGATGAAGACTTCTTTGCTTTGGAAAAGGAAATCTCCGATCCTATCATTCGTAAAAGAGCAAAGCATGCGGTATTGGAAAATAACAGAACCATTGCGGCAAAGAAAGCTTTGGAAGAGGGAGATTTGCATCGTTTTGGAGAATTAATGAATCTTTCCCACGATTCCCTTCGGGATGATTACGAGGTTTCCTGTGAAGAACTGGATACCTTGGTGGACGCAGCAAGAGCTCTTCCCTATGTCTACGGCTCCCGTATGACAGGAGGCGGTTTCGGCGGATGTACTGTTACTCTTTTGGAAAAGGACAAGAAAGAGGAATTCAAGAGAAAAGTGGCGGAAAGCTATGAAAGAAAGATTGGTTACCCCTGTAGCTTTTATGAGGCAGAGGTTTCTGACGGTCCAAGAGAATTATAAGGAGGCAATATGAAGATTTTAGTTACCGGCGGTGCAGGCTATATCGGTTCCCATACCGTGATTGAGCTTCTGGCAGAAAACTATGATGTGGTGGTTTTTGACAACTTCTATAATTCCAGCAAAAAGGCTATTGAGCGGGTGAAGGAAATCAGCGGAAAGGATTTTCCCTTCTATGAGGCGGACATGCTGAAAAAAGAGGACATGGAAAAGATTTTCTCTGAGCACCCGGATATTTCCGCGGTAATTCATTTTGCCGGCTTAAAGGCAGTGGGAGAGTCTGTTGTGAAACCTCTTCTGTATTATCATGATAATCTTTTAGGAACCCTAAATATTCTGGAGTGTATGAAAAAATACGGCTGCAAAAACTTTATTTTCTCTTCCTCCGCAACGGTTTACGGAGATCCGGCGG
>NZ_CABSXI010000027.1:0-30063 GCF_902481605.1 uncultured Oribacterium sp.
CCGGGCGGATTCGGGACTTTAACCCGTTAGAAACGTGCGCCGCTAGGCGCACAAGAAAAAAGAGCTAAGACCATTCCGGTCTAAGCTCTTTTGACACTTTTACTTCTTTTTTACTTCTTTGTCAGGTACTTACGAATATCCAAGGATGCGGCAATGAAGATTACGATACCGATGGCGATGTACTGCGCATTGGGGCTTACACCAAGGTATTGTAATGCGGTCTTTAAAAGTTCCAAAACCGCCACACCGATGAAGGCACTGGATACCTTGCCTCGTCCACCGGTTACGGATACACCGCCCAGAGCACAGGCAGCGATAGCCTCCATCTCATAACCAAGTCCTGTATTTACGGATGCTCCTCCTGCCTTTGCACCAAGCATATAGCCTGCCATGCCGTAGAATGCTGCCGCCTTTGCATAAATCATCACCAATGTAAGATTTACGGGAACTCCGGCAACCTCTGCCGCCTGTGGGTTTCCGCCGATAGCATACATATATTTTCCATGTCTGGTCATATTGAAGATGAACCAGGTCAAAGCCGCCATCAAAAGAGCAATCCAGATTAAGTAGCTTAAGCCCAAGAATTTTCCGGTAGAGAAGATGGTGTAGGACTCTATGTAACCTCCCAAAGGAGTAGCATTGGTATACAAAAGTCCTAAACCGTAGATAATCTCCATCATTGCCAGAGTAGCAATAAAAGGAGGTACGGAAAGGTAAGCAATAAACCAACCGGTGATGGTGCCGAAGAGGGCACAAATCAGCATTACCAGGAACAATACCACGAAGGGGTTCATTGGGCTAATCTTTAATAAGATTCCATTTCCCATGGAAGCCCAGGGCTCGGACTGGAAGAAACGTCCGGAATAATCCGCCTTTTGCAGAAGAGTTCCTGCAAGGCAGGCACCGAATCCGATCATACGTCCTGCAGAAAGGTCACAGCCTGCGGTAATAACACAGCCTGCAATTCCTAAGGCGATAACTAGACGATAGGACATATTGGCCAAAAGGTTCATTCCGTTATCCGCGGTTAAAAAGTTCTTTGTGGTTAATCCTGTGTAAATCACCAGGATGAACATAACGATAATAACACCGTTATTAATCAGAAAATCCGTTAATTTTTGTTTTTGTGTCTTTTCCATTTTCTTTCCCCCTAAAACATCGTAGCAAAGTTCATTACATTTTCCTGGGTCATTTCTTCCTGCTGATTCAGCTCTCCGGTGAGCTTTCCGTTACACATTACGCAGATACGGTCCGCCATACCCAGAAGCTCCGGCATTTCCGAAGAAATCATAATGATCGCCTTGCCCTGTTTTGCCAACTCTTCCATGATTTCATAAATCTCATGCTTTGCCCCGATATCAATACCTCTGGTGGGCTCATCCATAATCAGAATATCCGGGTCCTTGGCCAGCCAGCGGGAAATAATTACCTTCTGCTGGTTTCCTCCGGAAAGATTTCCGATATGCTCTTTCATGCTGGGGGTCTTGATGGACAGACGCTTGATATTGTCATCCACCACCTTATTAATGGAAGGATGGTCCAGCATAATTCCTGCCTTTAAATACTTCTTATAAATCGAAACACCCACATTATCCTTGATGGAGAGACAGCCGAAAATACCGTTTCCCCGGCGATCCTCGGTAATCATACCGATGCCTGCATCCATGGCATCTCTGGGTCTTTTAATATTCACTTCTTTACCGTGAACCTTGATGGTTCCTTTAGCCAAATGACGGATACCGAAGATTCCTTCCATCAGCTCCGTTCTTTGGGCACCTACCAGTCCGCCGAAGCCAAGAATCTCGCCCTTTTTGATGGAGAAGGAAACTCCCCGGAAGGATTTTTCATGGATAGATGTCAAATCCTCCACCTCCATAATGGTTTCTCCAATGCTGTGATGATGCTCCGGATAAATATTGCTTAATTCTCTACCTACCATCTTGGCAATAATCTGCTCGGTGGTCATCTCCTCTGCGGGCCAGGTTCCTACATAGGTTCCGTCACGCATGATGGTGATATCATCGGAAATCCGCTTGATTTCATCCATCTTATGGGAAATGTAAATCATGGCCACGCCCTTCTTCTTCAAATCTCCCATAACCTTAAAGAGGAATTCTACTTCCTTATCGGAAAGAGAAGAGGTAGGCTCGTCAAAGATAATGACTTTGGCATCGTGGGAAACCGCCTTGGCAATCTCCACCATTTGCATCTGTCCGATGGATAAGGAAGACAAAGGCGCCTTCACATTGTAAGATAAACCAAGCTCGGACAACCACTTCTCCGTATCCTGATTCATCTTCTTATGGTCAATCATCTGAATCGGTCCCAGCTTTTTCACCGGGAAACGTCCCAGATACATATTTTCCGATACGGAACGGGCCAGTACCGGCTGCAGTTCCTGATGCACCATGGCTACACCGTGCAGCATTGCATCATCAGGATTGTTGATTTCTACTTTATTTCCATCCAGATAAATCTCTCCCTGATCCATCTTGTAAATGCCGAACAGGCACTTCATCAGGGTGGATTTTCCGGCTCCATTTTCTCCCATTAAGGCATGCACCGTTCCGGGACGAACGGACAGCTGCACCTGGTCTAGGGCCTTTACACCCGGAAATGATTTGGAGATATTTTTCATTTCTAACTTATACTCTGCCATTTCCTCCTCCATTTCTTCACACTACTCTTAGAATGAAAAACAATCGGGGAGGCAAATACACAATGCATCTGCACTCCCCAAATTCGTTCTGTATTGGGAAAATGTTTTCTGCTCCTATTTCTTTAGCAAATCTCCATTTTCCTGAAAATCCATGCTTTGAAAAAGTTTTCCTGCAAATCTTATTACTTTAAGAGATTTAATACATCCTGTGCGTTGTCCTTGGTAACCTTTACATAGTCGCAACCGATGTAGTGGTCATTTCCCTTACCGCCGAGGTAGTTGATAGCTGCATCTCCTGCTGCATGAGACTGTGTAAGGAAGTCGTTAAATACGGTTCCGGTCTGTGTTCCTGCCAATACGTTCTGGCAAGCCTCTTCAAGAGCGTCAACACCTACCAGGTAGATATCCTTTCCAACGGTTCTTCCTGCTGCCTGAATAGCCTGTAATGCGCCGAGAGCCATGGAGTCGTTGTTACAGAAAACAACCTCGATATCTTTACCGTTCTTTGCCAATGCGTTAGCAACCAAAGACTGTGCAAGAGCCTGATCCCAGTTACCAACCTGCTCGTCTAACTTGTTTACTTCCATGCCGGCATCCTGTAATGCCTTAACGGAGAACTCTGTTCTATACTGTGCATCGATGTTCTCAGGGTCACCCTTGATCATGATGTAGTCAACTTTTCCGTTGCCGTTCATATCCAGCTTATCCATTCCAACGGAAGCGATAATCTCTCCCTGGAAAGTTCCGGACTGACGAGCGTCACATCCTACGTATGTTACATCCCAGTTCTTCTCTTCCCATCTCTTCTCTTCGTCCTGATCCGGCTCTCTGTTGATGTAAACCAATGGGATTCCGGCAGCCTGTACCTTATCGGTGATGGTAGCAGCAGAGGAAGAGTTAACAGGGTTAACAATCAAAACGTCTACCTTATCGGTGATGAAGTTCTCGATCTGGTTGGTCTGTGTAGCCTGGTCATTAGCACCGTCCATAATCTTGATGTTCTCTTTCTTGAATCCCTTGGATACAAGATAATTTTCCAGCTCTGTACGGAAGAGAGTCATGAAGTTATCAGAGAACTGATAGATACATACGCCAACCTTCTTGTCGCTGAAGTCTCCGCTCATTTCTTCTACAGCGGCCTTGGTTCCTTCCATCGCCTTCTCTGTTGCCTTTGCACTTTCCTTCTGCTCAGCAGCTGCGGTAGTTGTCTTTCCTGCATTGCTGCTGCCACATGCAGCTAACATAGATACGGCCAATGCGGATACTGTCAAAGTGCTTAAAATTCTTTTCATTTTTTCCTCCTGTTCGAAATAACTTTCGACTATGTTTATTAACAAGGAGGATTATAGCTTTTCTTTTTTTAAAAAAAAATAGAGTTTTCTTCTTTCATTCTTAGAATTTTTTAGAATTCGGAAGTTTGGTGTTTTTCTACAAAAGAACTCGTTTTCTATGCAATACAGGTCTGAAAGGGGGCACGCTTTCGCTAGCTTCGCCACGTATCGGATACTAAGCGAAAAACTTCAGTTCCTTCGTTTTTCGCAAGTACCGACGGGCTCAGACTACCCCTCTTTCAGACCTGTATTGCCGAAAACTGACAGGTTCTTTTTTTCAAATCACCAAACTATCCTTTGTCTGTATATCGATACTTCTAGCTTTCAGAATCCTCTTCAATATTTTTACTATCCGATAAAATGTATAGAGGCCTATCCTTCAGTTCTTCAAACAAAATAGCGATATATTCTCCGATAATTCCGATGACAAAAAAGAGCACCGCAAACATAAAGCAAAGCACCACCACGATGGTGGCATAGCCGGAGGGAGCGCCCTTTCTGGTTAAAAGGGTGTAAATCAAAAGCACGGTTCCCAGTCCGCCGCTGCAAATGGCTGCAAAAATTCCAAGCTGTAAGGGAAGGTTGGAAAAAGTAAAGAGAGTGTTTTTGGAAAACTGCCAAAGCTTACTTAAGGAATAATGACTTTGTCCCGCCTGTCTTGCCGCCGCCTCATAGCGAATACTGGTTTTGGGAAAGCCTACGGACTGGACAAAACCACGAAGATAACGAACCTTTTCCCGGTAATGCTTCTTTAAAACCTGCTGCACCTTCTTGGAAATGCCAAAGAAGTCGGAGGCATTTTCCTCAAAATGCACCGGAGAAACATGGTTTAAAATCCAGTAAAACAGGGCGGAAGTGATGTTCTTCACAAAGCCTGCAGAAGGATTCTTGGTACGCACCATGGACACCACCTGATAGCCCTCCTCCGACTTTTTAAGCATTTCCGAAATCAACTCAGGGGGATGCTGTAAATCCGCATCCATAAAAACCAGGAAATCTCCCTTGGCATGGTCTAAACCGGCAGTCATGGCCGCTTCATGTCCGAAGTTCCGGGAAAAGGACAGTACCCGCACATGCTCCCTGTCTCTTTCCGCAAAATCCTCTAAAAGAATGGCACTTTTATCCTGAGAGCCGTCATTGACAAAGACAATTTCATAGCCATAGCCCAGCTCCTGTAATTTTTCACAAGACTGACTGCAATGCTGGTAAAACTGTTCCAAGCTGTCTTCCTCGTTATATACAGAAACAATTACACTACAAATCTTTTCCAAGTTCATCCCTTCTCTCTAAAACAATCCCTCATTGAAATGATTTTTCTTGAGCCTTTTATCCGTCCTAACTTTTTAGCCATCTTTGTTCAACGACTTTAGCAAGATCTTCTACCCTTCACCGTCTTAAATCATTTCCTCGTGGCTAGGTACCTGCTCCTCTTTTTTCGGGGGCGTCATATAATCCCCATACAGCATCTTCAGCACACTGTCGAAGTCTTTCGGCACCGGAAATTCCTTTCCGGCAAAGGGCTTATACTGCACCGGCTCCTCCCAGCTGTATTGCACTTTACAATACTGAAAATCCGGCTGGTAGTTGGAAAAATACAGGAAATCCTCTCCTCTTCTTTGGCTCTTTTCTCTTCTTGCTCCCTGAGCCCATCTGTTCTGCAAGGAAAAAAGAAGGGGCAGAGGAAAGCATTTTCCCAGAGTGGCAAGAACCGCCACAAAGAGCTTTGCCATGGGAGAATACTTCTGAAAATCCAGCTTTCTCCGATGCCCCATGGCCAGACCGAAAATCATCTGCTGTCGAAAACGATACAGCTTATCCAAAAGGGCATTTCTCGGGCAGTCATCTAAAATAAAGCAGTCCACCCAAAGATGATTCAGCTTTCCTTCGTAAAAGGCATCCTCTTCTCCCTCAACTTCCCGTCTTTTGCTGTTAAGATCCATAATACGGGGTACAAAGTCATAAAAGGAACGACCGTTTCTATAGCTGTTAGGCATCAGTAGGGCAAAGTTTTCCGAAAGTTCCTCCTTCGCCACCCTTTCAAACTTTTCCCATTCCTCCCGTAAAAAGCAAAGATCCACATCATCATCCCAGGGGATAAAGCCTTCATGGCGAATGGCTCCCAGCAGGGTTCCCGAATCTAAGCGGTAGCTGATTTTATATTTTTCGCAAATACGGTGAATCTCCTCCAAAATGGCGAAGCCCCGCCTCTGCTTTTCCGCTAAATCCATACCCTACCCTTTCTACGGTTTTTACCCTAAAATATCTTTTCCTAAAACTGATTTCCTCTTAAACAGCCTTGCTCTTAAGCAGATTTTCTTCTAAACAGATTTGCGCTGAACATGCAAAGACTGATCCGTCCTAGCCTTCCGAGGCAAAGGCCAAAACCTGTGCTTCGGAGAACTTCCGTAAGTCTTCTCCTCTGTGCCATGCCTTATACCAATCCACGGTTTTCTCCACTGCTTCCTTCACGGTATAACGGGGCTGCCAGCCAAAGACTTTCTTTAGCTTCTCTGTGCTCAACTGCAAAAATCCGGCTTCATGGGGGGCATTGGGCTCCGCCTGATTCTCCCAGCTTGCGTTCTCTCCCCAGAACTCCACGAAAAGCTCTGCCAGGGCTCCTGTGGTAATGGCATCGGAAAGCTCCGGTCCTACATTGTAATAGCCGGCAAATTGCTTTCCCTCTTCCCCTGCCTGTCTTGCCACAATTTCCAGATAGACAAAGAGCGGCTCCAAGACATGCTCATAGGGACGGACGGAATAGGGATTTCGAATGCCGATTGCCTCTCCCTTTACGCTCTTCCGTACACAGTCCGGGATGATGCGATCCTTGGCAAAATCCCCTCCTCCAATCACATTTCCGGCTCTTGCGGTGGAAATGCGCGGAAGAAAGCTTTTGCCTTTTCCGTAGGCGGAATCCTCGGAAAAGAAGGATTTCTGATAGCTATGGGTAACCAGCTCCGAGCAGGACTTGGAGTTGGAATAGGGGTCATGCCCGTCCAGCTTCTCTTCCTCTGTAAAGGCGTGTCCTTCCTGATCCGGATTCTCGTAAACCTTGTCCGTAGTAACATTCAGCACGGAACGGACAGAGGGACAATGCCTTACCGCCTCCAAAAGATTCACCGTTCCCATCACATTGGTCTCGTAGGTTTCTCTGGGGAAAAGGTAGGATTCCCGCACCAGGGGCTGTGCCGCCAAGTGGAAAACCAATTCCGGCTCCGCCTCCTGCATTGCCTTTCTTAAATGGTCATAGTCCCTCACATCCCCTTCGATGGAGTGCATCCCTTTTTCTAAGTTTAAGAGGGAAAATAAGGCTCCCGGCTCTTCCTTTAGGGCATAGCCGGTGCATTCCGCCCCCATCATTTGCAAAATCAAACTAAGCCACGACCCTTTAAAACCGGTGTGGCCTGTTAAAAATACTTTCTTCCCCTGATAAAAGGCTTTTAATTCTTGAAAAAGCATTTCCCCCCTACTTCCTTAAAGCCAAGATTTCTCTGCGAATTTTTCGTAACGGTATCAAACGCAATAGCCACTGCAAAATGACTTCCGGCGTTTTTATCAACTTAGCAAAAACTTCCTTGCTACCAACGCTTCCAGGGCGCCTTGCCGCTTGCCCACAGCTCTTCCAAAAGCTTCTTCTCTCTCTGGGTATCCATGCACTGCCAGAAGCCGTCATGGTAATAGCCCATCAGTTTGCCTTCCGCCGCAAGATTCTGCATGGGGCTTTGCTCCAAGATGGTATTGTCGTCCTGAAGATAGTCAAAGATTTCCGGCTCCAGCACCATAAAGCCGCCGTTAATCACCGCGCCGTCCTTTTCTTCCTTCTCCCGGAAAGAACGAATCTGCCCTTCGGCATCCACATCCAAAACGCCCTTTTGCTGAGCAAGGTTTACCATGCTGATGGTTGCCGGCTTGCCATGTTTTTTATGGAAGTCCAAAAGAGCCTCCAGATTCACATCGGAAACTCCGTCTCCATAGGTCAGCATAAAGGGCTCATGCTTTAAGTACTTTTCCACCCTCTTAAGTCTTCCGCCGGTCATGGTGTGAAGGCCGGTATCCACCACGGTTACCTTCCAGTCCTCCGCCTCGCTGTTATGAACCTCCATGGTATTCTTTCCCATGTCAAAGGTAATGTCCGCATTGTGCAGGAAATAGTTGGCAAAGTATTCCTTAATCAGGTACTGCTTATAGCCTGCCAAAATAATAAATTCCTTAAAGCCGTAAGAAGAATAATATTTCATGATATGCCATAAAATGGGCATTTCTCCAATTTCAATCATGGGCTTCGGCTTTAAATGGGATTCCTCCGAAATTCTGGTACCTAAGCCTCCTGCAAGAAGAACAACCTTCATGTCTTCCGTCCTTTCTTTTTTTCTTTAGAGTATAGCACAGAGTCCTTAGAAAATAACAGCGGAAAGATATCTTTAAGGATTCCTTCCGCTATTTTTTCTGCTATTTTTCTCCCGCATTTTCCAAAAGAGAAAGGAAAGGAGAAAGGCCAAAACTGCCGGTAAAACCCAGCCCATTCCAATAGAAAAAAGAGGGATGTGGGAAAGAAGCTTCATCATCTTCTCATGAAAAGGAATCCCTGCAAGTAGCTCCTTCGGCAACGCCTTGTAGGCATCCAAAAGGGCAAAGGGCGCGGTAACATAAAGGGCGGTTTGGAAAATCTTTTTTTCAAACCGAAAATGTTCTCCAATCAGGCAAAGCAATATCAGTACTATACTCATTGGATAAATAAAATAAAGCGCCGGAACGGTATATTGGATAATTCTGCTTAAACCAAGATTGGAAATGGCGAAGGAGAAGAAGGTAAACAAAAGCACAAGCTTTTTATAGGGAAGCCCTTTAGGGAACATTTCAGCAAAAGCCAGACTGGTGGAGGTAATCAGCCCCACTGCCGTTTTTAAACAGGAAAGGCAAATGATAATTCCCAACAGAATGCCGCCAAATCGTGGAAAGTAATGGGTGGAAACGGAATGCAGGATGTCTCCTCCATTAGCCTGCAAAGAAAAAAGACTTCTGCTGCCCGCTCCGGTAAAGGCCAAAGCAAAATAGACGATTGCCATCATTACCGTAGTAATGCTTCCGGAAATAATACTTAAGCGAGAGACCTCCTTTCCGTCCTTTGCTCCCCGATTTTTAATGGTCTCAATCAAAATGTTTCCAAAGGCCAGAGCCCCCACCACATCCAGGGTGTTATAGCCCTCTAAAAGGCCGGTGACAAAGCTGTTTTTCGCATATTCTTCTGTGGGAGGGAGGCTTTGAATGTTCCCCATAGGATGCAGAAAGGCCGTAAGCAAAAGAATCCCCAAAAAGAAGAGAAATAGCGGATTCAGAATTTTCCCCACATAGGTCAGGATATTTCCCGGTCGCAGGGAAAAATACAGCGCCGCCAAAAAGAAGAGTAGGGTGAAAATCAGCAGTCCCGGTCTCTGATGGGCTTCTCCGATAAAGGGATAAAGCCCTACCTGAAAGGAAACTGAGGCAGTTCTGGGAATGGCAAACAGGGGTCCGATACAAAGATAAAGAAGACAGGAAAAAAAGGTGGAAAAGTTTTTTCCACCTTTAGAAGCCAATTCCGCCATACTGGCAGATTCCGTGCGGGCCATGGCTATAATCGCCAAAAGGGGAAGACCCACTCCGGTAATACAAAAGCCCAAAGTAGCCAAGGCCACGGTATTTCCCGCCTTTTGCCCCAGGGATACCGGGAAAATCAAATTGCCTGCTCCGAACAACATGCCGAAGAGAAGGGAGGCAATAAAAAGGAGCTCGCGCCCGCTTACATTTTTCTTCATAGGATAAAAACTCGCTTTCACAAAAACTGTTTTGCAGTATATCCTACTTTCCCCTTCTCTTCCACAAAACTATATTCTTTTCAGATAAAGTTTAGGAATTCACTAATGCATAGGAGCGTCACAAGCTCGGCTTATGACACTCCTTTTTCATTTTAAAGCATTTTTGTTTACGGCGGAAGCGAAACTGCTTATAGGACATAGAAAGCTCTATAAGCCAAAGCCACCCTTGCCGTTGTTCTTATTCGTTCTGGCAATGGGCAGAGCTGAGGCCAGACTGCTTAAGTTTCTGGTCTGAATATACACCTTTCCTTCGCCAATAAAACGGTTGACTAAGCCTTCCCCTGTGGTAAAGCCGAAGGTTCCGGAGGCTATGGAAATGTGGTAATCCAGACCTCTATCCCATGCCACCACATGGTCGTTGTCGATGGTTAAGGGGCTGTCCGGATGTACCTCCAGCTCCAAAAGATCGCCGAAGGCATTGACAAATAGATCTCCTTGTCCCTGGCTTTCCATGACGAAAAGTCCACCGGTGCCGCCGAAGAACGCCTTTCCCAAGTCCTGCATTTTCATGGCATAGTTCACCGTAGAATCTCCTGCCAAGAAGGCTCCGGTATTCAGGCGGTACTGCCTCTCTCCAATCTCTAAACGAACAATCTTTCCGGGAATGGAAGGCGCCACACCGATTCTACCCCCATTGGCTACACCGATTGCCTCGGTAATAAACATGCTTTCTCCGCTGGCAAGGCTTCTTCCTACAGCACTTAACAAGCCGCCCAAGCCCCCGCCGTTAGCGCCGGAATTCATCTTTCCCTGTAACTCCACACCGGCCATATAGGCCATGGAGCCTCTCTCAATCTTCACCCTTTCTCCCGGGTTTAAGGAAATTTCCAAAATGGGACAATCATTATCTCCTAATATACGATGTTGCATAAATCCTCCAATCTGTGAAATAGGGTTTTCTTGTCGTTTTTTCCATTTTTGAACCTGACAGGAAAACCTTGGATTTTCCTGTTTTTGAATAGATTTATTTACTTTATTGTTCAGCCGATTCTTGCTCCGCTTTCATCTACCTGCATTCCGTCTGGAGTTTTTTCGTTTCGATACATTGCACCGAGCTTACGAGACTGTTCTGTATTAAGATAGTACCGCTTTCCGCCAATCTCCTGCCAGCCTGTTTTCATTTCCCCACTTACGGCATCCAAATAATACCAATTTCCGTCTATCGTATCCTGAAGCCAACCGGTCTTCATTGCGCCAAGAGAGCCGTCTGAAACGACAGAAAGGAAATACCATTTTCCATTATAGTTCAGCCAGCCGGTCTTCATATAGCCCGCCCCATCAAAGAAATACCATGCAGTAGTATTATTCCAAGGCAGAAGCTTCCACTCATTCCTTGGATAGCTTCCATCGCTGTACTGAATCCACCAGCCCTTCGCATCCTGCATCCATTTTCCATCAAAGGAAGCACGCTCCACACCAAGTACCTGTCCCGTAGTTCCAGAACTTAGCTTTACTGTTCCGCTTGCACCGCCTCCGCCACCGGAAGAAGCTCCCGCGCTACTACCGCCTCCGGAAAAACTACCTGAACTGCTCCCCGCTGAGCCGGAGGAACTGCCTCGACCGGTGCTGGCGCTTCCTGATGCGGAAGAACTTCCGGAATTGCCGCTGTCCGAACTTCCGGAGTTGCCACTACTTTCTGCATTATTGTCAGTGGGATCTTCGGGTTTAATGTCCGTTTTGTCCTTATTTCTTTCGGAGAAAACACCGGTTCCCACTCTTCCGTAATCTAAATAAAGATCAGCGTACTCCGACTCATAAGCTTTCGTCGTATCAAGCTCTGTATGTCCTAAATTAAGACATTCGCGATCGTTAAAATACACTTTCGTCTTTTCATTTACATAGTATGCACCTCGGATAAAAAGTTGAATCCAAAGTCCATACACAGTACCGTCGTCCTTCGCTACCCCTTCCTTCGCTACCCCTTCCTTCGGAAGGTATTTCCAGCCTGAAATGCTCTTGTCCCAGTATAGCCATTCATTTTCTTCATCAAGCCATGTATGAACCTGCTCGGTACCTGACGTGACCTTAACACTCGGTACAGGCCCGGCAGGTAGAACTGTTGTATCGCTATAAAGTCGGATTTCCGGCAATAATACATTAGTCCTCCACTTGGCATAAAGAGTCATATCCTCTCGAATCGGCTCCTTATACTTAAACTCTCTCGTTCCTTCCTCATCCAGATACCAGCCAATAAAGGTATCAGGGTACTTCTTCGTACTTTGCGGAAGAGCCGCTAGATGCCCATCTTCTACTGTCTGCGGGGGAATCGATGTGCCTCCTTTGGTATCATACTTTATGGTATGTAGATTTGCAGTCCCCGTCGCAGCCCCCAAATCCAGTATCACATAAGCGTGAACTCCTTCAAAAGACAACTTTGTCTTTCCTACAGAAAGGTATTCCTGATTGTTAAAATATATCTTGGTGCTTTCATCAATAGAATAATCCACATCGGGTGTGAGACGTACTCTTAACCCATACTCGGTTCCATCTGCCCTCGCAATCGGTGTATGATACTCATATTGGTATTTCTTCTCACCTACTCTAAAGTTATTCCAGTCACCTTCTTTTTCATTCCACCAACACCAGTCGAATCCACGCTTTGAAGCTGTTAACGGATAATCATATACTATCGCTTTTACATGCGCAGTTTCCGATTTCACGCTTGGATCCGGCAATGTTCCGGCACTTATTGAAGTCGGTGAACCGGTTAATCTAACTTCCGAGAGTATCTGTTCTTTCGCAAAACATATTTTAGACATCAGGAAAAGAAAAAGAAGCATAAGGAACGAGATACCGCATACTCTCCCTAGGATAAGCCTTATGAGGGAATATCCAGTCTCTACTCCTGCATTTTTCCTACTTTTCATATAAGCTCCTTTCTGTATTTCGTAAAAGAAAAAAGAATAAAGAATCATCACGCCAGCAATTAAAAGTATTGCTTATCCTGTTTATTTTAACAAATTTTCCTTCTCTTGTCTTCCTCTTTTTTTCCTTGCAAAAAGCAAAATGTACTAATGAATTGCCGAATTAATCCATGAACCCCCCCTCGAATTCGAGGGGGTAATCTTGCTTGATAAACATTTTAAGTTCTAAGGCATTATAAATTTTACAACAAATTATTCTTTCTCTATCCCTTTATCCCGGAACTTGCCATAGCCGTCTGCACCTGCTCCTCTAAAACCGCATAGAGCAAGATTCCCGGTAAAACCACCACGGTTAAAGCCGCAAAAAGTCTGGGGTAATTGTATGAGAAGGACTCTGTGAAAAACTGTAATGCCAATGGAAGTGTTCTGGCCTTATCCGAACTAATCAGCAATGATGCATAGAAATACTCATTCCAGTTTCCAAGGAACAAAAGAATTCCCGCTGTGGTTAAGCCGCCCTTTGCCAAGGGAAGGTTGATTTTCCAAAAGACAGTGAAGAAATCCGCTCCCTCCAAAATAGCCGCTTCGTCCAAAGACTTGGGAATGGCCAAGAAAGCCGGCCTTAACACAAAGATGCTCATGGCCAGGCCCATGGAGATATATACAAGGCTAAGTCCCGGCAAAGAATCATAGAGATTTAGATGAATCAAAAGGGAAAAAATCGGCTGAGCCTTGGACTGTGCCGGTACCAAAAGGGTGATGGAGTACAGGATAAAAAGAAGATTTTTCCCGGGGAAGTTATACTTGGCAAAGACATAGGCTCCCATGGCATAAATCAACAAAGCCAGTAGTGTTGCGGAAAGGGAAACCAAGGTGGAATTCAAAAAATACTGTACAAAATTATACTTGGAAAAAATATAGCTGTAGGGCTCTAAAGAAAATCCTGTAGGCAGGGAAAAGGGATCCGACAAAATCGCCGCATTGGTTTTAAAGGAAGATAAAACCACCCATACAATCGGGAAGAGAGAAATCAAAATGGTAAAGCACAAAAGCATTCCAATGAGAAGGGAGGATAAGAACCCCTTCTTTTTCTTTCCATTGATATTTTCTTTATTTTGTAAAAATGCTTTCATTGTGATAAACCCCTTCATTGCCATAAAAACAGCTTCTGCCTATCATAAATCTCATTTAGATGAAATATCTTATCGCAGTCATAAGTCTCATTTGTCTGCAAACCACCTCTATTGCCCCTAACTAAAACGGCTTATTCCTAAACTCCTTTAGCTGCTTCGCTTTGATGCTTTAGATTGATTTCTCTACTTTTAGTCATAAATCCCTTCATTCAAACGAAAGCCCTTATGCACCAAAAGCAGCACCAAAATTCCCGCCAGAAACATCATCACGCCGCTGGCATTGGCCAAGCCGTATTTTAAGTCCAAAATGTTCTTCATCAAAATGAGGGGGAGGTTCATGGTGTCGTTTCCCGGCCCTCCGGAAGTGGTTAGGGCGATTTGCTCATACATGGCAATTCTGGCCGTAATGGAGGCAATGATGGAGGTTCCGATGGAAATACGACACATGGGAAGCTCGATATGCCAAAGAATCTGAAGAGTATTGGCGCCGTCCACCTTTGCTGCGGAAAATACCTCCTCCGGAATGGAATACAGGTCATTCATCACAAGAAGGGTCACAATCACCGCATAGAAGAGCCAGGTTAACGTCACCGCCCAAAAGGCATAGGGAGATTCAAAGAACCATTGGTGATGAAAGTCCTTGTTGAAGAGGCGAATCAGCCCGTTCATAAAGCCCATTTCATCATTGAAAATGAAGCGATAAATCAGAGCCCAAGCTGCTGCGGAAATCACATTGGGTACCATGAAAACCGCTCTGGTAAATTTCCAGCCCTTCGGCTTTTGAAACAAAACAAAAGCAAGAATCGTTCCAAAGCCCACATGAAGAGTTGCGGCAATGAGAGACCACAAAAAAAGATTCTTCATGGAAAGCTGAAAGGATTCCTGCCCAAAAAGCTGTATGTAATTTTGCAATCCCACAAATCGGGGACTGTTAAAGCCGTCATACTTCGTAAAGGAAGTCAGGAAAATGCTGAGAATCGGCTGTAAATAAAAGAAGAGAAAAACCAAAAAGGAGGGGAGCAAAAACAGGGCAATCCACTTATAATTCCGTCTTTCCAAGCTTGATGCCTTCATCCTATTTTACTCCCCTTTACTCTTTCTATTGCTTAATCTGTTTTGCCTAATCTGTGTTACTAAATTTCTATTGGCTAATATCCTACGTGCTATTCTGTCTCTTAGCCTAATGCACTCTCCGGCTGTTCCGCTTCGTACCTTAACGGCAAAACTTTAAGTTTTTACTGTTAAACTGTTACTGCTTTGCCTCTTCCGCTTTCTTTGTAAGCTCCTTACAGAACTCCTCCGGGCTCAGACTTCCATCAATCAGCTTTGGCAGAAGCTTTCCGAATTCCTGATCTCCGATAGAAGCCGGGAACACATCCCCCAGGATAGGAACATACTTTGTATCATCATTTACACTCTGATTGTACTCATATAAGAGCTGACTTTCCTTCAGCTTATTCAGGAAATCCTCACTGTACTTCAGTCTTGGTGCAGTTCCACCCTCTGCCAACAGATAGGCTTCCAGCTCTTCCTGACTGCCGCGGAAGGCAAGGAAGGCCTTAGCCACTTCCTTTTCCTCATCGCTTGCAGTTGCAGGAATCCAGAAATCTCCGTATCCTGCAGGATTTGCTAATGCAATGTTTCCGGGATAAATGCCGGCATGCACGGAGGATCCCTTAAAATCATTACTCCACTTGTCCTTGGATTCTTCGTTAAACTCGGAAACCATCCAGGAACCGTTGGGAATTACGGCCGCCTTATTGCTCATGAAAGCATTGGCTGCATCTGCATAAGCTGCTCCTAAGGTATTTGCGGAAGCATTTTTCTGTAAAAGTGTCTGTAGCTTTTCTACCCCCTTTACAAATGGCTCTTCCGTATAATCCCAAAGCTTATCCTTTACGCTGTCCTGTAAAAGCTTTGCTCCGCCCTCTTCATTTCCTACAAGAGCGGAAAGCATCAAAGTAGTGGTCCAAGCATTTTCAGAGGTCATAAAAGCGATTTTGTTGTCGCCTAAAGAGGAAACAAACTCGTCATAACTAAGCTCTCCAAGGCTTTTCTCCGGCTTATACAGGTCTTCGTTGTAAAACATACCGATAGGACGAATCACCAGCATGGGAGAAACCACCAGCTTACCGTTATAGGTACAATACTCTTTGGATTCCGGAATCCACAAATCGGAAAGCTCAGGAGTTTCCTTGGCAAAATCTGTCAAATCGTAGGCAAGGTCATTGTCCAAAATCACCTGCTTAAACCACTGGGCATCGATTCCGCCGGATCCAGGGCTATGCACCAAAGCAGGAAGCTTCTTCTGGGTAGCCAGCTGCTTAATCTTCTCCGCATAGGAATCCTGTACCACCTCTTCTACGGTGATTTTATATTTTCCCTCATACTTCTTATTAAAACGCTCTACCTGAGGAAGGAAGAACTTTGCGCCAACATTCTCTCCTGCCAGGAAGGTGGGAAGCTTCATCTCCTTAACTCCCTCAGAGGCTTCCGCCTTTTCTCCGCCTGCCTCCTCAGCCTTTGTCTCTCCTGCCGCAGCACTGCCCTTCTCGCTTTCCGCCTTGGATGCATTGTTGGCACAGCCCGGCAGAGAAAGCCCCAGGACTAAAGCCAAAGCAAGGGATAAGAGTTTTCTTTTCTTCATACTATTCCTCCAATTTCAACAAGTTTTTAGCGACTTTGCACACAATCTAATCGCCGTTTTATGCTTTTATCTAGCATTATACCCAATAAATGGAGGGTGTCAAGAATTTATCGCATCTTCCTTTGCTACAGGATTCAGAATAAATATCTTTCAAAAAAGGGCATAGAAAAAACGGAGCTTTTACTTTCCAAGCTCCGTTGTTCTCTTATAAGCCGCTTCTACCGCATCCATAATGATGCCGTGAAGTCCGGCCTTCTGCCAAGTATGAAGTCCGGCGATACCGATTCCTCCCGGAGTGTTCATTTCGTCTGTAATTTGATAGAAGTGTCTATCGGTGTTCTCCAAAACCTTCCCTGTGGCGATGAGATTTTCAATAACAATTTTTCGAACGTCGTCACGATTCAGTCCGGTTTTCACTCCCGCATCCACCAAAGCTCCTGCATAGAGAATCAACCACTCCGGACCGGCACAGCTGCTTGCCGTAAAGGCATCAAACTGACTTTCCGGAATCTCAAGAGTCTTTCCGATGGACTCTGTAATGCCTCTGACTTCTTCCTTTTTTGCATCATCAAAAGAAGTATCGAAGGTAAGAGCGCTATATCCGCGTTGAGATTCAATCATGGTGTTGGGCATGATTCTGGCAATAGAAACATTTTCTCCTAACCAGGCATGAAGCTTTTCGATTTGGCTTCCTGCCAGGATGGAAACGATGGTTTTCTTTCCTTTTAAGTAAGGCGCCAGATCCTTTCCGGCCTTTTCTCCATCCTGGGGTTTTACCGCGAAGACGATAAGATCCGTTTTTCCGGCCAGCTCTTCATTGCTTTCCACAATGCTCAGCCCAAACTGTTTCTGAAGCCAAGCCGCTCTGTCCTTATTGATTTCCCGAACAAAGATATTCTTCGGCTCATAGCTTTTTCTGTCGATTAAACCGCCGATAATCCCGGTCGCCATGTTACCGCCGCCTAAAAATCCGATTGTTTTTGCCATTTGAAACTCCTTTCCGATTTCTCTCTTAACGCTTCTAAGCTTAGTGCATTTCATAACGCTTAGTTTTTAAGCTCAGTCGCTTGCATGAAGCCTAACCACCTGTATTAAGCCTAGTCGCTTTCATTCTTTTAACTTACTCTCATGCATTAAGCTTAGTCACATACGTTAAAATTAATATTGCGATACTTTACTATAGCATCTGTCATTTCTTCCCCATAGTCTTTTTGAAAATCTTCCAAAACCTTCTCGGAGACCTTCACGCCTTCCCTTAAAAAAATCGCTTCCGTCACTTCCTTAAAAGCATAAAAAATGTGAGCACAGTGATATGCAAAAGGTCGCAGACTCTCCGGATTTTTTCCGCGTTTTGCCCCTTCCCCAATGTTTCCGCTACGAAGGTGATGAATGCAGTACTCTCCTTCATGCAAGGTTTTCTCCACTTCATAGCCTAAAAACGGGTTAAAGCCTCTGGAAATGGAGGCATCCAAATCTTTACAATAAAGTGCTCCCGCCTCTCGGCTGTTCATGTCTTGAAACTGGGTATACCAGGGGCAGGAACTAATTTTCATCACACCATCCGAGGTAAGCTCAGCACGGTTTTCAATGCCTTCCCTCTTGATTTCCTCCGTATTAATCCACTCTCCATAATAATTGTAATTTTCCTGTGTCAGCTCAACCCCATCTCTTATGGCTCTTTGCGCCATTCTTCTTCCTCTTTGGGCTCCATAGTACTGCACCGCGTGTAAAAATGCTCTTTTCCCTCTTTCTCCAAAATACTCTTTAAGATAATGATAGTATTTTGCCGGAATATATGCGTGCACACGCTCATTAAATCCGTCCATAAGACTCCTCACTTCAATTTCCTGTTTACTTCCAAGGCACCAAAACTCTTCTTAGGGATTTTACGCCAAAATTCAAGATGGTCACCACAAGGCCGATCATGAAAATTCCGAAGACAACCTTGTCAAAATTTGCAAAATCCGAATGATACTTGATGTACCAACCAAGACCGGAAGTTCCTCCAATCATTTCCGCCGCAGTAAGTACCAAAAAGGAAGTGGAAATGGAAACAGAGATGCTGTTAATCAGCCCCGGTAAGCTGTAGGGGATTAATACATCCATAATCATACTGAACTTGCTGACATTTAAGGTCTTTGCGGAGTTCATGATTTTTGGATCAATCTCCCGAACGCTTAATACCATATTCATGAACAAGCTCCAGAAAATGGTTAAGGTGACCACAAAAATGGCGGCTACCCTAAAGGTCGGCAGTAATGCCACAGCATAGGGAGAATAAATAATCGGCGGAATGGGGCTGATAACCCGGACGATAGGAAGAACGATTCCGCTTATATGGTCGGACAAGCCCACAAACAGTCCTAGGGATACCCCCAATACGGTAGCGATAATAAAAGCAATAAACAGAAGTTGCAAAGAACTGAATACACCCTGCAAGATCTTTTGATAGTCTCCCAGAAAAACGCTAAAAACATTTTCCGGAGCAGGATAGAGCATGCTGTTTTTCACCCCGATTTTAGCGGTCATGATTTCCCAGAAAATCAGAATACAGTAGAGTATGATACCGATATTTACAGCTACGGGAGATTTGCGAAAAAGAAGCAAAATCGCTTCCGATGCAAATACCACAAACAGGAAGGGAAAATATCCCTTCGTCCCGCTAAGAGAGGGCTGTACAATAATAAGGCTCAGAACCAGAAACAGAAGGTGAGGCACTACTGTATGAATCTTCTTCCACATAAACTACATTTTCCTCTTTTCTATCATAATCATAATATAACGAAACAATGTCTTTCCGAATTCTTCTGTACTCCAAGCTTCCCAGAAGCTCTTCCCTTGATCTTGGTCGTTCAAAGAGAAGCTTGATATCTTTTTCAATTCTTTTGTTCTTCATAAACAAAACTCTATCGGACAAATACAGCGCTTCATCCACATCATGGGTAACAAAAACGATGGTTTTCTTGGTATCTTTTAGGATATCCAAAAGCAAATCCTGTAAAAGTACCCTATTTCTGGCATCGATGGCCCCGAAGGGCTCGTCCATCAACAAAATATCCGTGTCCATGGCAAGGGTTCTGGCAATGGCCGCCCTTTGTCGCATTCCGCCGGAAAGCTCGGAGGGATACTTGTGCTCCACACCCTTTAAGCCCACCTTTTCCAAGTAAAAAGAAGCTCTTTCTTGCAGCTCCTTCTTGGAAAGGTTTTTGATATTCTGTTTAATGCCGAAAATCAGGTTCTTTTCAATGGTCATCCAAGGAAACAAGGAGTAGTGTTGAAATACAACACTACGATCCTTGCCTGTTCCCTTTATTTTTTCTCCGTTAATGAGTACCTCTCCCGACTTCGGGCGGTTTAAGCCTGCCAAAATGCTTAGAATTGTACTTTTTCCGCATCCGCTGGCTCCGATAATGCTGACAAACTGTCCGTCCTCTATCGTTGAGGAAACATCCTCCAGGGCGCCAAATACCTGATTCTTTTTGTCAATATATTCAAAGGATACATGATTCAATTCTATTTTGCTCAAAACAACCCTCTCCTTTTATTAGTACTATTTTTTGTTGGCACTTCTATTTATTGATACTTTTATTTGTCGGAACTATTTTTATTGCTGCTTTTATTGGTTGGTGCTTTCGCTTTCTGCCTTCAAAGCCTGATAGGTCTTGTTATCCGGATTTTCCTTTATAAGCTCATTTAAAGCATCTTCAAAGACAGTAGTATCAATATAGTCATCAATATTTACATTTCCCTTAGAGTATCCGATATCTACCATGGCCTGGAAGAAAGCTTTGGTGTTCTTTCTGTCCGGATTGGGACTAAGACCAAGGTGACCGTATTGATAAACCTGCTTTTGATAGGCATCGTCGTCCAAGTCAATTCCCTGACGAGCAGCTTTTTCCGCAGCCTCTTTGTCATTTTCCAGAAGGCTGTATGCTTCAATGTTCGCCTTCAGCGCATCCACATAGGCTTCTCTGTTCGCCTTCAGCTTATCTCTTGTAGTGAAAAGTCGGCAGCAAATGTAGTCAGGCCATTCATCCTCCGCATCCAACTGGCTAACCGGAACAAGGCCCTGCTTCTCCGCACCATCACGGAAGGTTAAGAAATTAATACCTAAATCCACATCTCCCTTAAGAACTGCCTGGGTAACCGTTGCCTGAGAATCCAGCTCCACAAACTCAATTTTGGATAAATCCAATCCCTTATCCTTTAAAATCTTGCGGAATGCCACGTCTCCCGTATTTAATCTGGTTACACCGACCTTTTTTCCATATAAGGTATTGGGGTTATATAAATCCTTAAACTCCTCCGCTCTCTCCGGACGCACATAAACCGTTTCTCCCAAAGACATCTGTCCTCCGATGATGACAATGTCGGAACCATTATCAATGTAATTTAATACCGCAGAGGAACCGGCAGAAACCAAATCCGCCTTGTCGGCAAGAAGTGCCTGAATATTATCCGGATTAGAGGGGTTGAACTGTATCGTAGTGTCTAATCCATTCTTATCATAAAGTCCTGCATACTGCGCGATAACGGAATCGATGTGAGCCACATTGTTGTTATTCGCAATCACTCTTAAAGGAATCTTCTTATTATCCTTATTCTCCGCCTTCTGATCGGAAGAGCCATTCTCCTCCTGCTTTGCAGTACCGTCACTTTCCTGCTTTGTTTCCGCCTGACTGCCGGTAGCACTGCCCTCTCCCGACTTCGCCTTTCCACAAGCAATAAGGCTTAATGACAATATTCCCAATAAAGCAATTTTTCGTAATGTAGTAGCAGTAAAAACTAAATTTCCCTTCATTCTATACCCTCCTAACCTGCAACTCAGCTTCATAAAACTTCCTTGTTCTTAATTCCCCTTTAGCATACAGGAATGGTAGGTATTTGCATAATCCGAAAATTTTTTATCTGTATATAGGCTATATTTATAGCAAACGATATAATCTATACTTTTACAAATACAGTTAGTCCTATTCCGGATTTGGTAGACATTGTCTGTTAAATCATTCTAATCACTCTTCTTGATAAGTGTGATTAGAATGATTAGAACGATTAGCAAGAGCAGAGAAATTAGAAATTAAAGCGAGCAGAAAGAATTATCTATAGCAAGCGCTAAAGGCGGGACGCATTTCTTCTATAAGCCGACGGGACAATCCACAAGCTTTAGCTTGCTTCTCCCAGTTT
This sequence comes from uncultured Oribacterium sp., assembly GCF_902481605.1. Classification (NCBI taxonomy): domain Bacteria; kingdom Bacillati; phylum Bacillota; class Clostridia; order Lachnospirales; family Lachnospiraceae; genus Oribacterium; species uncultured Oribacterium sp. The sequence goes on from NZ_CABSXI010000027.1 coordinate 21,674, forward strand.
TCTTTTACAATGGTCAGAATATCTTTTGCATAGGTCGTTGCATCCGTCTCGGAAATTCCGAATCGGACAGCCGTCTGTATTGCAAGGTCAATATTGATACTATTATCCTCTTCATCAACATTTAAGGATAATTCGTCGCCATAGGGAACCGGATTTACATCGTAAAGAGGTGAAAGCCTCCAGCCATTTTTTGTGAAAATGAAAGCATGGTTTCGTAGATGATCATCCGTGTTACTAACAGCCATATTAAAAACAATACGTTTCCATAGTTCAATCAAATCTTGCTTTGGCTGCGCGCCATAGGATTTTATAAAAGCAGCAATATCCAGATAACTTGTCCCGTCTGCAGCAGAAGCCCCATCTGTTTTTCCAAGCAAGGTCATGGCAGAAGCGAAGTGTATTCGCTTACTCAAAATACGATCAAAGCGCTTAACCAAATAGGTGCTCCCAAGATTGGAAAATTTTTCAAGTTTTGCCTCCGGAACATGTAGTCCACAGAGCTTCGCCAAATCATGTGTTACCATCTCCCATGCTCCGGTATCATTTTCATCATTCTTGGAAGGGAATTTTGCAATCCAAAGCTGTTCTTTCGGATCTATCACAGTAGCTTTTGGTCTGGCACCGCCAAGAGATGAGCCTGGTCTTATTAGTTGGTTTAACCATTTTTCAGATACAGCAGTATCATCATTTTCAAAATTTCTGGAAGCTTCCTCTAACGTCCGAAGACTTGTCCAAGGCGGTGCAGCTGTTTCTTTATCATCTAAAAGGAAGGCCCCATTGGTCTCTGTTTTAAATCGAATTCCTCCCAGTCTCATCTCATCATATACTCCCAATAGATAATCGCTGTCATAGAGTTTAGCCGGTTTACGACCTTCCTTTTCTGCCAATATTCTTTCGCGTTTATTCATAAGAACACGCCCCCAACGGTCGGGAGAAGAATCTGAAAATAGCCCAAAAATCGCTTTGCCGAAGGGATATTGTCTTCCGGAATATGGCATAAGTTCAGGATCCAATGTGATTTTTAGTGAGGTCTTTTTGAGCCACTCTCTGTCATATTCAAAGGAATAAGACTCCCCGCCCTTTAAGCTATTAACATAGAGGATTCCCATTAGTGTTGGATTCTGCATGCTAAAGTCATCGTAGACGAAAATTGTCTTTTCTTTAGATACCACTATTTCTTCCTCCTTGGTGCACGCTTTCTTGTTATCAGATTTAAATCTTGAATTTGCCTACCAAGCGCATCATCCTTTGCAATCAGTAGAAGATCTTTATCAAGATTGTTTAGAGCATGCAAAACTGCCGCATAGATTCCCATTGCTACGGATGGATCACCTTTTTCAACCTTCCACAAAGATGCCCGACTGATTCCGGCACGTTCTGAGGTCAACTCCGAAGATAGGCTTCGTCTGAGTCTGGCAAGCTTAATCTGCTCACCCATGGTTTTTAGTATTTCTTCTGTACCCGGAAGTATGTTATATGCCGCTTTCTTCATCCAATGCACCCCATTTAACGTTTACTATTATAAACTATATATATTTTTTCGTTGATATTAGTATACATTATAATATGGTAATTTCAAATGGAACTTTTGAATTGCAAACAGTAAACAGAGAATACCTACTCATACAAAAAAGAGCTGCAAAAATCAAAATAATAGAGACATTTTCGGCAATATAGGTCTGAATATGGGGGTAGTCTGAGACGATACTTACTATCCCAATTCTCCCAGCATCTGCTCCGGGTTATCCGCAGCTTTTACCTTGTCAAATGCCTTTACAATCTTTCCATTTTCATCAATCAAATAAGTGGTACGAACCACGCCCATATAGGTCTTACCGTAGTTCTTTTTCTCCTGCCATACATCATAGGCCTGAATTGCCACAAGCTCCGGATCGGAAAGAATAGTAAAGGGCAGTCCGTATTTCTCTTCAAACTTCTTGTGGGAAGCCACGCTGTCCTTACTGACGCCCAGAACCACAGCACCCTTCTCTGTGAACTGGGGATATCGTTCTGCAAAGCCGCAAGCCTGCTTCGTGCAACCGGCGGTATTGTCCTTTGGGTAGAAATATAAAATGACCTTCTTTCCTCTGTACTCCGACAGAAAGTGCATGTTTCCATCCTGATCCGGCAATGTAAAATCCGGTGCCTTTGTTCCAACTTCCAACATAGTAATCCTCCTTTAACAGCGGTTTTTTCGCTAAAAATTTGCCACATGAATCATTGGCTCATCTCCCCTTTGAGAACAATGAGCTTTTGTAATATAAACCATTTAAACATTTATAGTTCTATTTTTATACCCTTATTTCGCAGGTTTTCTATACACTCGAGCAGATATTCCCCATTATGCTCTTTGTAGATAGGACTTTCTATCATTTTTTCTTCAAGATTATCGTATTTTTCTGCTGTCTTTCCTCTAAAATTTTTATCTCTCCACTCTTCAGAAACCTTATACCCTCTTTTTTCCATTTCATCCATAACTAAAGAATGAAATATAAATAAATGATATGGAGTATAGGAAAATGCATAATCTACTGTTTTATGCTTCTTATTCCACCCATTTCCTCTAAGGGCACAGCATTCTCTATGTTGTCCAAGAAGCTGATTTTTCGGCAATAAGGGAATCAGTTGTTCATGCCATAGTCTCATAATTTTCTCCTGTTAAGAAAGTAGATTCCTCTAAATATTGATTGGGATATTTCCTTAGTAAAGCGTTAAGATATTGAATCACAGCATCCTGACTATTTTCCCCTTCCATATATTCTTCCAATAGGGCAAATAATCCTTGCTTTTCCCTTTCACTTGCTTCTTTTTTAAAATATCCCCATACATGAAGAATGGCATTATGAAAATCTTTTTTACTCTCTTTGATACCCTTTACACTTTGTATTTTTTCCTGTAGATATACAATATCCACTTCCTTTTCTTTCAAATACTCTCGGATATCCAGATATGCCTTATGGGATTTGCTCAGCACATAATATTTATATTTTGCCCAGAGCTCTTCACATTCTTTTTTTATATTCTTGTGCTGCACTTTACGCCTTCTTTCAAAATATTGTAAACATCCCTATTCCATATTTAAAAAAATTGCAGCAACGAATCTCTCTAATCATTGCTGCAAGAACGAATGTTCCCTGCGAGAATCGAACTCACAACTAGTGCTTAGGAGTTCGTCCCATATCAGTCAGCAATTATTCATTTGTGTCAAAAATAGATAAACTTTATCAAGTGTTTAAGCCACTTCACTGTTTGTCTTTGTCAAACTAAGATAAGGTAAATAAAGCCTCTCTATCTTTATAATTCAATTTTGCAATCTGTCTCATTGCATATCCTCACATATTTGTTTTATTACTACGTACACCCACGACGTGGCAAATTTTGCTTCTTCAAGCATTGATATTTTCTCTTCCGTAGAAAATTTCTCTCTAATCTGCTTTATTACACTCTCAGTAATTCCATCCTTACCAATAGCCTTTATTGCTTGGATTACTAGTGCCGTTTTATAAGATAATTTTGAAATTTCCTTATTCGTTGTCTTTTTGAATTCCAACATTATCTTTTTATAGGTATATTTTTTATAAGCACCATCACATACATAAATCCAAACAGAGGGTACTTGCGTAGACAACCCCAATATGTTAAGAGCAGTGTCGCCATAAGGAACAATCGTCCAACCAAATTTTCTTGCTATAGCGTGTGCAACATCGTTAGGATCCGGTTCGATACATTCCCCAAGAAAAGAATTGTATTCCGGATATACATAAATGCCATGTAATATTTTTTTTATTAAGCCTTCTTTCTCCAGTCTCGATAACGTGACTCCTATTTTTGCACTATCTGAAATATCAGAAAAGTCACTCGCTGAAAATACCGAGCCCGGTTTAAATTTCGTTATGGTATCACGTGTTTTTCCTAATATATTTGGTCTTTCCATAAAATTACCTCGTTAAAAATATTATACACTTTTTTTAACGAAATTCAATTCTTTTAGTAAAGGAATTGTTTTAGAATTGTTAATTCGCTCAGAAAATAAAAATATCTCCATCATTTCAAAAGAGAATGACGGAGATATTTCACCTTGTTTATTCTTGTCGCAACCAATCGGCTATATCATGAATTTCGATTCCTTCATAACTATATTTTGGATGTTTGGTTCTGGCAATAATCATTTTCGGATAAGCATCTCGGATCTGAAGCAGAGGAGCGCACTCTCTCTCAAATGTTTCCTGCCCGGAAATGTTGTCGCTGACCTGAATATAAATCTTCTCGCTGCCTCTCTGAGCAACAAAGTCGACCTCCTTTTGATAGAGCTTGCCGACATAGACATCGTATCCACGGCGAAGAAGTGCGATGCAAACGATGTTTTCATATACTCTGCCGTAATCCATATTTCTGCTTCCCAGTATTGCATATCGAATACCGCTGTCACACAAATAGAACTTTTCAGAACTTTCAAGGTATTTCTTGCCTCGGATGTCGTATCTTTTAATATCATAAAATACAAAAGCACTGCACAAATACTTAATGTACTTGCCGACGGTTACATGATTGGTCGGAGTCTCATTTGCTGTCAGCAGCTGACTAACCTTATTAGGGGAAGTCAGGTTGCTGATATTATCCATAAGGAACTCGCTCAGACGCTGTAAAACCAAAGTGTCCGGGAGCGCATATTTCTGCACCAAATCCCTTGTAACAATCGTTTCGTAGACCTCTTTGATATAGTTTGTTCTGTCTTTTTCGGTTCTGTAAGCGTAAGAACCTGCTAAACCGCCCTTGATAGCGTAATCATCAAAGAGCTTATCTTTATCACTAACATCATCATAATATTGGCAATATTCCCGGAAGCTGAAAGGAAACACATGAATTTCAATATAGCGTCCGGTAAACAGAGTTGCCAGATCCGCACTCAACAGGAAAGCATTGGAGCCTGTTACATAGATGTCGTATTTTCCCTTAGAGTACAGGCTATTAATTGCCAACTCAAACTTGGGGCACATCTGCACCTCGTCTACAAACAGATAGTTCGTTTTACCTTCCTGATAATGTTCTTCCACATAGGCGTGTAAGGCATGGTATTCCTTAATTTCCTCATACGCCAAATCCATGAAGTCAATGAAGATAATATTGATGTTTTCAAAATGGCTTTTCAGATATTCAATATACGCCTGCATCAGATTAGACTTACCGGATCGACGAATGCCCGTGATGATCTTGATGTCAGGAGTACCATTCAGTTCAATGATTCTGTCTAGATACTTTGCTCTTGTAATTGTTTTCATATCGTCACCCGCTTTCAAAAGTTGAAGATTTTTCATTTCTTGAAACCGCTTCGGTGTACTTATTATACTGTCTGCTAATGGTATATGCAAGAAGTCGGCTCAATGACCGCCAGTTCCAATAGCTTTGATAAGAACTTCGATGCACCGGAATCTTTCAGCTTTATAATTGATACAACATCACTTCTTCCAAAATATTAAACAGTAGCAAATGTATTATATAAAGCAAGCACATGATCTATTGTTTTCGTTGATGTATCCTTTAACTTATTAGCAATGGACTCTGAAATATCAATATCTACTTTTGTTTCATCAATGTCTACTTTTGAATGTCTACTTTTATATTGGCAGCATAGCTCTTCGCATTCTTTTTTACATGCTTGTACGCCATTACACGCCTACACATTCCGTTTTAAAAACAAAAATTGCAGCAACGAATCTCTCTAATCATTGCTGCAAGAACGAATGTTCCCTGCGAGAATCGAACTCACAACTAGTGCTTAGGAGGCGCTTGTTATATCCATTTAACTAAGGGAACAATGGAACTCTCTTATTTTACCTATCCTGCAGTTTTCTGTCAATGCGGGGTAGGAACTAAGTTGCTGTTACTGTTAACCGGACTGTTTCTATATGTCTTGACGGTTACTACCTATACTGTGAAACGAAATCAAAGCTGCTGAATATCCGTATTAAACTATTAAACGTAACTAATGCGAGTATTTACGGCTTCGTTAATATACAGTATTGTTACATCTATGCCAAGTTTCCGATAGTTAGTTCTTCTTTCTTTATTTAAATCTTTACAAATCCAACTAGCGAGAAGGGTTGTTTATCTCAAAACTCATTGAACCTTTGGTTCCTCGATTAGTATAATAATTTCCTTCTAGTTGATTTGGATTATCAATATCAAGAATTACCGTCCCATAATGTATAGGACTTTGCAATTCAGCCCTTGGGCTATTTAAATATGTATAAATTAATTTTTGTGTTCCATTATCATTGATAATTGATGCTGTAATGCTATGGCTCGAACTTTCACCCGTTTTAAACTTAACTTTAATAGTCGTAAATGACTGTTCAATAGTAAGTTCACAATTTCTTTCATTCTGATCATAGTCCGTCTTGAAACTACCTACATAATTCGCAAATAAAATTGGAACATTATGAATCTTAGATAGTAATGGCCACCGCCATGCTGTTTTTTCAAAAATAGCCATAATAATTGCTGTAACTGATATAGCTTCACCAATATACCCAATGGCTGAATATACCAATGCCAAAATATCAGATTTAAGATTCACTGCAATCTCTTGGCCACTTATTAACAATCTTAATAACAAGCAAATTGCAAAAACCCATATTGTAATATTCAAAAATTTTTTCTGCTGTTCATTCATAAGTTTTATTTATAATCCAAAAATTCAATCATTCTAACTAAAAAAGTTTTTGTATCCTGTAAATTCCATTTCTGCTCTGAACGAAAAAGGTAATACATTCCACTTACTTCAACCCAATTTAAATTCACTTGAGACACTATGTAATATAACGCTTGCTGTAACAACCCTGTGTAGCTATTACTATTGAAAAACATCTGTTCAGGTATATTCCAGACCAAACATTCTATCAAATATGAAGAAATGCGTTCGTTTGTCAATCCTAGCTCCTGCATCTCGTTCTTAATATGCTTCATAATCCTAACTAAATATTTATATTTATAGTGAGTAGATTTATTCTTAGAGATACCATTTTGTATATGAACTTTAGGATAATTAATTACTTCATAATTTCCGTTTGAGGTAAAAAATTTGATGCCTTCAACAAATTTTTCAGATGACCTGCTACCAATATATCTATAATTTCGATATTGAAAACATGGGACTACATCTGCATTTACGTGATATGAGTTAGAATTAATATTGATACACTTATTGCCAATAGAAACTGATTCTGCACCAAATTTTGAAATTAACGCTTTAATCACTTCGTTTTTAAATACATTAGCATTGGTGCTGCTACTAGAGTAATTATAGTCTAGGTCCGATAACCCATCTACATACTCACAATAAAATAAAGATTTCACCATGATACAGATATCAATGTCGCTATTTTTCTTTACATTCGTATTATTTGCATAAGAACCTTGGGCAAAAATTTCATATTCATACTTTGAAGAGAGCCCACTCCTTTCTATTGCATCTTTAATCATTCCAATAGTATTTTCAACCCGTGTTTCTTCAGTGGCAGATAACGGCTTAATCCATGATTGTAATGCTTCTTCAGAATATCTCATTATAAAACAACTCCATTTTAGTTTTTTGGTTAATTCATAAAAAGTAACCGATATTAAAAAAATCCTACATATAATTATACCACTAAACAAGAAAAAAGGCTGCAAACATAGTGAACTATACTATGCCTACAGCCTTATAAATCAACTTCTGTTCCTTCCAAAAATCTAACGGTTATCTGTCCATCCTCCGAAATCAAAATACTATCTAGTACCTGACACATCTCAAAGGAATCATATTCCCAACACTCCTTATTTATCAATTCAGCCAGTAACACACTGTAATGCTTTTCTAATAACTGGTTTTCTTCCAAGATCTTATTCCACTTTCCATGCAACAAATCCATATTCTCACTCAGTAGTTTAACTGCCATCATTACAGCTTTCTCTAGTGTTCCCTCATCGATATGGTTATTCTGACAACCAATCTGTCCCTTTACCTTATAACGGTTGTTACACTGCCAAACTTTACGTTTGCCACGACTGGTCGTCCAGTTCTTACGTCCAAAAGCTGAACCGCATTCTGCACAGAACACCTTGGTAGTAAAAGGGTTGTCCTCATTTTGCATGATGTAGAAGAAATTGAAAAAGAAAATAGACTTCAGACAGCTATTGATGTTGTCAGAGAACAGTTTGGCTTTTTAGCCATACAAAAAGGAACCGTCCTAACTGAAGGTTCCTAAAATATTGAACGCAGTAAACTTATTGGCGGTCATTCCGCTGGTGTATTGGAGGGATTAAAATGATTGACCGTTCATCCTTACCATTTCAGTCAGCAAGAGAGTACCAGGATACAAAGATGCAAAAATGGATGGGCTTTTTCCTAT
>NZ_CABSXI010000028.1:0-29848 GCF_902481605.1 uncultured Oribacterium sp.
GTGCCCCAAATTTAGACCTATATTGCTTAGAAAACTATTTTGATTTTTTACAGCCTCTTCTCTATTTTGTTCTTTGGAAATTTGTTTAGATATTTCGTATTTTACTTCTTCGGATAGAAGCCGGAGGGCTCTTCCTTCAGGTTAATCAAAATATTCTTCATCTGGGTGTAGTGTTCCAGGATAACCTTATGGGTTTCTCTTCCTACACCGGAGGTCTTGTAACCGCCGAAGGGGGCTCCTGCCGGAATGGCGTTGTAGGTATTTACCCACATTCTTCCGGTTTCAATGGCTCTGGATACGCGGATAGCCCGGTTAATGTCTCTGGTCCATACCGCACCGCCCAAACCGAAGTCGGAGTCATTGGCCATGGCAATCACTTCTTCCTCTGTCTTAAACTTGATGATAACCGCTACCGGTCCGAAGATTTCTTCTCTTGCCGCCTTCATGCTGTTATCAACATTTACCAAAAGGGTAGGTCTGTAGAAGGCGCCCTTGGAAAGCTCTCCCTCATCAAAAACTCTTCCGCCACAGGCAATCTTAGCGCCATCCTGTACCGCTATATCCACGCAGGACTGAATCTTTTCTACCTGCTTGTCGTTCACCTGAGATCCCATCTGGGTATCCGGATCCAATGGATTTCCTACCTTTACCTTATTGAACTGCTCTACCGCTGCCTCTACGAAGCGGTCGTAAATGTCCTCATGGACAAAGACACGGGAGCCTGCACAGCAAACCTGTCCCTGGTTAAAGAGAATTCCCAGCTGTAAGCCGTCGATAGCCATATCGAAATCGCAGTCCGGGAAGAAAATATTGGCAGACTTTCCTCCCAGCTCCAGAGTTGCCGGAATCAGCTTTTCTGCCGCTGCCTTTGCCACACTGTAGCCCACCTCTGTGGAACCGGTAAAGGCCAGCTTTCTAAAGCCCTTGTGCTCCAGCATATACTGTCCGGACTTGGAACCTGCACCGGAGATAATGTTGATTACGCCCTTCGGTACAATATCCTTAATCAGCTTCATCAACTCCAATACACTAAGAGGTGTAGCGGAGCTGGTTTTTAAAACGGTACAGCATCCGGAAGCCAGTACCGGTGCCAGCTTCCAAGCCGCCATCAGGAAGGGGAAGTTCCAGGGTACAATCTGTCCCACTACGCCGATGGGCTCCCGAATTATCAGGGAAAGGGTATTCTCATCAAAGAAGCTGGCGGAATCCTCCTCCGTTCGAATCGCTCCCGCAAAGTAACGGAAGTGATCCGCCGCAAAGGGAACATCAATATTCATGGTTTCCCGGATGGGCTTTCCGTTATCCAAGCTCTCCACCTTTGCCAGATGCTCCTTATTTTTGTCAATCACATCCGCAATATCCAAAAGAATATTGGAACGGTGAATCTTATCCAGCTTCTTCCAGCCTTCAAAGGCCTTCCATGCCGCATTCACTGCTCTATCCACATCTTCTCTTGTAGCCTCAGCCACCTTAGCCAAAGCCTCTCCTGTAGCAGGAGAATAAGTGGTAAAAGTCGCCTTATCCGAACTCTCGCAAAACTCTCCGTCAATAAACAATCCATATTGTTCCTGTAATCCGTATGCCATAAAAAATTCCTTTCTTTACTAAATGTGTCAGGGGAAAAATGACATTTCCGCCTTTATATCCCATCTATTTGCTAGGATTTATTGTATCATTATAAATACAAATAAAACAAGAGCTTTCCTTTCGGAAAGCCCTTAAAAAAATATAAATTGTTTATATAATTTTTTGAATCAATTTCGGGATTTTGTAGTAAGCAAGAAATACCGGAAAATGCCATAATTCCGTTTATTCCGCATATATTTAAACCGCTACAGAAAAAGGACATCCTTATGCTATCCCCTGACTGTTCTTCAGATTCTTTCTCTCCTCCGCGTCAAACTTGGTAGTGTCTCTACCTCTGTTCGGATCATGGTGAGGATGCATCTTAACCTCCAGTACCGCCTTTAACATCGCTACAAAAATATCAGACTGGTACTTGCTCTGATAGAAACCGATCATAGGAGAGGTCTTGTCCTTATCCAGCACCACATATTTTGCAGGAAGCTGGGTGAGAGACAGAGCGGTCACATCCGCAATACACTTATCGCAGGTACAGCCTCCGTGCTTTTGAATCAAGCCTCGTACGTCCTTGGTTTTAAGGATATCCAGCATCACATTTACAATGTGGAACTCAGGTTCCGGCTCATCATATTCCGCCAGAAGCTTCTTCTCCAGATTCAACTGAATTTCGTTGGTGATTTTATCATTTTCGGAAGACTCATCAATAACGGTAATCTTGCTCTTTTTGTAGGAAGGAAGGGATGCCGGCTCCTCTTTTTCATGATTCTCCGCCCTACTTTCCTCTTCTAAAGCTCTTTGGAGCTCTTCTTTCTGCTTTTCCTCTTTCTGCTTTTCTGCCTTCTCGGCTTCTTTCTTATGCTCTTCCTTCATCTGCTCTTCCTTCACATCGAAGTTATCCACAGCAGATTGGAAATTGCTTACCGCACCGTCAAAGTGCTCTGCAGCCTCTTTGGTTTTCTTTGCCGCCTCGTGGAAGTCGGAAAGCATAGCAGGATCTATCGTAACGCCTGGGGTTCCGGAAGCATTCCCTCCGGCATTTGCCTGTGCACTTCCTCCGGCCTGCTCAAGGGCTTCCTCCGCTACAGGAGCGGAGGTTAATAAATTCAATACATGGGATGTTTTGTTGGATTTCGTTGTCTTCTTTGTAGCCATTATCCGATCACCTCTCTTAAATGGATATCCTCTGCGATTTCCTCAATGAATCTTGCGTAATCGGTTACCGCAGGAGAACGTTTGTTGTAGGAAAAAATATCTTCTCCGTGGGCCGGTGCTTCCGCAATGGCCACACCGGGACGAATCTTCGTTTCGAAAACCTTGGTGGAAATCTGTTCCGCTAGGCCTCCTGCCATTTCCTCCACGTCTCTTGCCAAAGTGGTTCTCTTGTCAAACTTGTTCAAAAGAATCCCTAAGACCTTTAAATCCTTATTAAGCCCCTGTTTTACCGTATCAATGGTTTCCCGTAGCTGTGACAATCCTACCAAAGACAGGATATCCGAGGACATGGGAATAATTAAGAAATTCGATACGGCGTAGGCATTGATGGTTAATAAATTCAATGCCGGGGGAGTATCAATCACCACATAGTCATAATAATCCATCAAAGGTTGCAGCATTTCCTTCAAAGCCACTTCTCGCTTTCCGGGAGCCAGCTTTTCCAGTCCTGTGGTGGAAAGGGAAATGTCGGAGGGTAAAATATCGCATTTTTTCAGTCGGCGAATCGCCTGCTGCACCCGAACCTTACCCTGTAAGGCATCCAATATTGTGGTGGGGTTGCTTCCCTCTAAGCCCATACAAAAGCCTAAGTTTCCCTGTGGGTCTAAATCAATGCCCAAAACCTTAGCTCCACGGTCTGCCAGTCCTGCGCAGATGGCTGCCGAAGTGGTGGTTTTTCCTACGCCTCCCTTTTGATTGGATACTGTGATAATGATTGACAAAATGAACCTCCCTGCATCAAAAAATCCTGACTAAGCAAACGAAACAGCATGCTTAGGGAAAAGATTTTTCTTATGCACCTTCCTGTGATGAATAGAAAGAAAGTTCTTCCTTTGTAAAGTTCTTTAAGCCCTCCGTGATACCTGCCTCATCCAGATTAAAACGCTTTCCCGGATAGCTTTCCCCGTATTGATTCTTCAGGGTCAGCAGCTCACTTTGGTACAAGGATTGGGAGATACTGTCGGAAAATGAACGATACTCCGGGTCTCCGTAGGCATTTGCCCCGGTGGACAGGGAGAAAATCTGCTCCAATCCCGCATTCTTTGTGACACGGAAAATGGAATCGCTGTTCCCGTTATGCCGATAAACTACCGGCTCCCCCGTTAAATTGTTCTTTCTCAGTTCTACCTGATAAGCGCCGTTGGCTTCCTCTTCTAAGAGGGCCGCAAGGCTTCTCTCCTTGTTCTGTGCTACAGAACTTCCCTTCTGCTCTGGTAACTTCTCTTGATAGAGGATAACGGATAATACGGATTTCGGTTCTTCTTTTCCCTCTTCCACGGCTTCTTTATAAAGAACAAGGTCCTTATAGCCGTCCTGATCCATATCGATTAAGGCAAAGGATTTTGGAAAAACTTCCTCTCCGGTGAGAGTCTTTTCGGAGCTTTCCGGATCCGCCACATCCACCGCCTGCTTCTTTCCGAAGTCCTTGGTCTTGTCCTTTTCCAGCTCTTCTCTAAGCATCTGACGATACTTATTGAAGTTCACAAGCTCTTTTCCTTCCTTCCCGATATAGGTTTTACCATCCTTGGAAAACTCTTCTTCCAAAAGTCTTCCGTCCTGATCAAAGAAATACTCTGTCTTGTCCTCCGGATCCACATACTTTCCTGTGGTCATCAGGCCGCCGCTACCGATATGGTAGGACTGTCCGTTATAGTTAATCCACTCATTTTCCAAAGGAGTATTCGGTCCCAGCATAAAATACCAAGATTCTCCCTGCTGCACCCATTCTCCGTCCGAAGCACTGACCTCTGCAAAGGCAGGCACTGCGGATAAGCACAATGCGGAAAGACCGAACAGGAAAGCCGCACCCTTCTTGGAAAAGCGACAACGGGACAAAGCGTCCTTTCCTTTTCGGGAAAGAGTCTTTGTCTCCTTCTGCATAAATCCTTTAATCTTCATCCCTTATCTCCTCCATTATACCCAATTCAAAATCCAATGTATAGTATATTGAACAAAAAGGACGAAAGAACTTCTTTCTTCCTGAAAGTGCTCCTCCGTCCTTGGTCCATCTCAATTCTTATTATATCTTTTCACTTCTGTCCAGTGAAATTTTTCTAACATTCTCTACTGTTCAGTATAAGCCACTCGGCATACTCTGCCGTTCCGTAAAACTTTCCAAACTACTATACTGTTCAGTGAAATTGTTCCTGATTACTCTTCATTTCTGAAGCCTGCATGCTCAGACTCCAAGAAGCGCTTGATTAAAACGTCCAAAACCTCTACCAGGTGGCCGATTTCCGGCTTGGTCAGCTGCTCGTCCGCTCCTACTTCTTTTCCCTTAACCCGCATCTGATCGTTGATTAAGGAAGAGAAGATTACAACAGGAATTCTCTTCAGACGCATATCTTGTTTTACCAGCTTGGTAAGACGATGTCCGTCCATGATAGGCATCTCAATATCGGTGATTAAGACATTTGCCTTTCTGTAAAGATCCGGATCGTTCTTGAGAGAGGAAAGATAGTCCCAACACTCCTGTCCGTTGTTAAAGATTTTAACATCCTTAAATCCAGCCTTCTGTAAAGAAGTACCGATCATCTTCTGAAGAAGTACAGAGTCCTCCGCAATGATTACCGGAGCTGTGGTAATGTCTCTTTCACCCATCTGCTCGATTTCTTCAATCTGGATGCTGGTTTCCGGAGAAATTTCCGCAACAATCTTCTCGAAATCCAAGATGGTAACCAGCTGGTTATCGCACTGGGCAATACCGGTAGCTACGGATTCTGCACCATTTGCCAAGGTACGATCCGGCTTCTGGATGCTCTGCCAGGAAATACGGCTGATGCCTTCGATAGAATCCACACGGAAAGCTACCATCATTTTATTAAAATGTGTGATAATGAACAGATCTCTTGCTCCCTGCTCCGGTGTAGCGCCGGTCAGGTAGTTCGCCAGGTTGATTACGGTAATCAGCTGCTCTCTCGGCTTGAAAAATCCCTCTACGGAAGGATGAGAATGGGGCATAGGCTTAATCTTTTCAGTCATCATGATTTCTTTTACCTTAGCCACATTGATTCCGTAAAACTCTCCCAGAACACGAAACTTCATAATCTCAATTTCGTTGGTTCCGGACTCTAATAAAATGCCTTCCTTTTCGTTTTTCTTCTTCATTTCTATAATCCTCTCCCTTTTCGTTCTTCCCTGAACCCGGGACTAGCCTCTTGCCCGCATTACAGTTTGTTATCTATCCTTAAATCCGAACATCATCCCGTCCGTAGGTCCGTATTAACACTTCCCCCGTTCCGGTGTCCAGACTCATGGTCCTTGCATAATTTGCGCCGGTGTCTTCCGCCACCAGCTGTATTCCCTCTTCCCGAAGAATTTTTTTAACACTTTCAATATTTCGCTGTCCAATGTTTCCGAAGCCCGCATTTCCGCTGATTTCGAACATCTTGGCTCCTCCTGCAATTTTCACCGTGGTACGACTTTTCACCATACCGAAGGCTGCCATTTTTCGGAGGGTTTCCCTAATCCCCGTATCCGCATATTTGAATACGTTGGGATCCGATAAATTGACCTGTTCCGGCAACATGATATGAAGTAATGCCCCCAGCTTGATATAAGAATCATAAAAGGCCAGTCCTATACAGGAGCCTAAAGCGTAGGTAATAATCACTCCCTCTCCTCGGGTTAACTTCATGTCGCCAATCCCTACCTTGAGCTGTTTCTCCAAAAGCATGGTTTACACTCCCAGCTTTTCCAGAATCGTATTCAAGGAGCTTATATCAGGTAACATCAAAAGCCACGAGGGAAGACTTTTGCCATCCATGACAAATTCCGCATTACAATACATCAGCTTATCCGTTTCATAGCCAAACTCCACCATGGGAACGGTAAGAATTCCTCCCAGCATATTCACTGTACTGCTGGGCACCGACAGATTTAAGTCCACATGCACCAAATCCGAGAAGGCATTGATGTAGGAGCAAATGACGATATTTCCTACCTCCGCCAGTGCAGAAAAGGCCATGGAATCCATCTCGGCAAATTTGTCGTAGTTCTTATCCAACAGTTTTTCCAAAACCGTATTGGCAAAGTTTCGGTCATAGAGGAAAAGCATCAAACCGTTTAAATCTCCGGACATTTGCACCAGAGTGGCTCCTACGATTTCTTCCTCATCGCCGATTCGTTTTACCGCCCCGTTATAGCCCAAAATCTGCACCTGGGGAATGGTAATCCGTACTTCTTTTTGGAGTAATTGGGAAAGGGCCGTTGCTGCATGTCCCGTTCCTATACTTCCAATCTCCTTCATCACATCCAGTTCCTGAAGGTTCATGTCTTCATAACGATTAATCTTCATTCTTTACTCCACTCCTTTGGATTCTCTTTCCTTCCATTCCTTGGTTCCTTTGCTTTGAAAGAATGAGTAAGTCTTTAGCTATTATCCTCTAAGCTGGTTAATGGTACCTTCCACTTCATCGGAGGTCTGAACCATCTTTAAGGCATAGGTAAAGGCTCTCTGGCTTTCAATCAGTCTGGTCATCTCCTTTGCCATATCGGTTCCGGAGCTTTCCAGTGTTCCGGACTCCAAAACAGGATTCTGTATTACAGAATCTTTGTTGTTTTGGTCTCCCGGACGAATCGCCAACTCATTATCGCCCTTATTTACTAATCGGCTCGGATAGTTGATTGTATAAACACCAATTTTCTGCTTTACTTCCTCGGTGGCATTGTTGGCATTTGCCGTATTTCCACCGGTCTGTCCTGCCGCTTCAATCGCCTTTAAAGCAGTGTCATCCGCCAGCATCTTCTTTCCGTTTTCATCCAAAACATGCTTTCCGGACTCTGTAAAAAGGTAGAACTTTCCGTCCGGCATTTCTCCTGCATGAAAATGTCCGTTTCTGGTATAGGTAATCTCCCCGGAGGAAGGATCCTGCAACTTGAAGAAAGCATTGGCATTTCCGATAGCATAGTCATTAGGCTGTCCTGTAGTATGAAAAGCCGCAGGACTATACTCCGTATTGGTACGAACCACCGCGGTTCCCGCCTCTGCCTGCAAATCGGTCTTTGCTTCCGGAGAATCGTTTAAGTTATAGTTAATCAGATCGGAAAAAATAGCATTTTTCGGCTTAAAAGCGGTATTGTTGATATTGGCAAGGTTATTGGAAATAACTCCCATCTTCTTTTGGCTGGCATCTGCTCCCAGAGCCCCCACATAGAAGGACATATTCATCTTAGTTTCTCCTTATATTTAAATTCGTCCCACATCGGAGCTGGCTTTCGCCATTACCGTGTCATACATTCTCAGCATCTGTGCCGCACTTTGCAGTGCTCTTTGGGAACTCATCATGGTAGTCATTTCATCCACCATGTTTACATTGGATTTTTCCAGCATTTTCCAGTTAATACTGCTGTCTGCCGGCTTTTTCAGCTCTGTCTGGTTTGTGGAAAAGAGGTTATTGTCCTCCTTATGTAAAGCGTTATAATCCGCAAAATCCACCACCTTCAGAGTACCGTAAACGGTTCTGGTATTACCCGTACTGTTGGGATCAAAGATGGAACCGTCCGGATCGATGGCAAAGTTATCATTGGGAAGCACGATATCGTGACCTTCCTCACTCTGTACCTTTCCAACCCCTGCCAGCTCTAACACACCGTTTTCATTCACAGAGAAGGCTCCTCCTCTGGTATAGCGGGTTCCCTGGGGGGTGCTGACCGCGAAAAATCCCTTTCCGGAAATGGCGGTATCGTATATTCCGTCCGTAAGCTCATAGGAACCCTGCTCATAGTCCGTATAGGTCTTGGATGCGGACTTGATTCTGGAAGCCACCGCCAAATCCTCAGGTCCCTTCTTATTGTATTTTCCGGTTCGAATCATCATTTCTTCTTTAAATGTGCTGCTCACCATGGTGTCTTTCTTATATCCGGAGGTCTGGATATTCACCATGTTGTTACTGATATTGTTGAGATTTCTCCTTTGGGTAATCATCCCGGAGGCTAAGTCATAGAATCCTTGATACATTCCTTTTCCTTTCTGTAGACAAGAATCTTTAATCTTCTCTCTTATATCGACAGGCTTTCGGAAAATATTAAGGGGGATTTGGGGGGAAATGGAGAAAATGGCGAGTAGGGCTGGTCGCCTGAAGGAGAGGGGGAAGAGGGGGAAACACGGGTCGCCTGAAGGAGAGGGGGAGGAAGAATGAGGAACGAGGTGCCTGAAGGCTAGGGGAAGGAGGATGAGGTACGAGGCGCCTGAAGGCTAGGAGGAGGAAGAAAGACACGCTCTCGCTAAACCTCGCCTCGTAGCGGTACTAAGGAGTAAGCTTCGTTTCACTTGCTTCCTCCAAGTACCGACGGGCTCACATTGTCTTTCTTCCTCCCCCCTACCCTTCAGGCTGTTGGCTTTCACCACTTTTGACTACTCTACTCTCCATTTCTCTTCACTTGCCCAAGTACTGACAGGCTCACATTGTCTTTCTCCGCCCCCTCTCCTTCGGGCTATTGGATTGCCTACTTTCCCTTTCTCTCTACTTTCCCCAAGTACCGAGGGTTCACTTTATCTTTCTCCGTCCCCCCTCCCCTTCGGGCTATTGGACTACCACACTCTCCTAAACAGCTTCTCAACTTAAATTATATTGAACGAAAAAAACATTATTTTGAAGCAATTTATCTTATTTTCATTTCATATTGTTGCATATTAATCTTATTTTCTTTATTATATTATCAATACTAATGAATTTTTGGAGGAGGATATTTATGAAAACCATCAGTATTCGGTTAGAAGATCATGTCTATGATGAGTTGGATGAAATGCTTGGTGAAATGGGACAAAGTAAGCAAAGCTTCTATGAGACCTATACTAAAACTGCGCTTCGAGAGAGAAGTATACCTTTTGTAGTCTGCGCCCCCCGAAAAGACGAAGCTTTACCAAAAAAAGAAAAAATGGAAGCCTTTCAACGTCTTGAAAGATTAAGATTATCTGCAGAAGGAGTCTTGGATTATGAAAAAGAACGAGCAAATGCTACAGAAGAAAAATATAAAGATTTTTCTTGATACCAATGTCCTTTTAAACTACATCACCAATCGAGAGGACGATGAATTAGAAGCTTCTATAGAGATTATTAAATCTTGTGCCTTCGGCCAATATGAGGGGTATATTTCCTTACAATGTTTACCAACCATATGGTTCGTTCTTCGAAAATATGACAATGAGACAAAAAGATCTGCTTTAAGAGAGTTATGTTCTATCTTTGCCATAGTTAAAATCTCTCAAATGGAAGTTCTTGATGCTATTAATCATACTGTATTTACGGATTTTGAGGATTGTTTACAATCTAAATGTGCCAAAGAAGCCGACGCAGACTTTATTATCACCTGTAATGGTAAGGATTTCTTGCACTCCGAAGTAAGAGCTCTAAGTCCTAATCAATTTTTGAATTTATTTGCCTATTAACAATAGACTAAACAAAAGAACTACAATATCATCATAGTCATCAAAAACTATATAATGCAAACTTTACTATACTCAGAAAATGTAAAGACATTAGAGCATACTAACAGCCTATGGGATAGGAGGAATAAGGAAAGACAATGTGAGCCCGTCGGCACTTAAGCAAGGGAACGGAAAGAGGGAGTAGAACAGTTAAGATTTGGGAAATCCAACAGCCTGAAGAATAGGGGGAACGCTAAAGACAATGTGAGCCCGTCGGTACTTGGAGGAAGCAAGTGAAACGAAGCTTACTCCTTAGTACCGCTACGAGGCGAGGTTTAGCGGGAGCGTGTCTTTCGCGTTTCCCCTATTCTTCAGGCGTCCCATGCCGCTCTTTTCTCCTTCCGCTTCCGCTAGCCGGCTGACCTGTCTTTTTCCATCCCCCTATCCTTTAGGCGTCCCATGCCGCTCTTTCTCTTTCCCCTCCACCTATCAAAAGAGGACTAAGCAAACGCTTAGTCCTCTCCATGTTCTCCCATATACTTCCGCAGCTTACGGATAGCAATGCTATGCAGCTGGGATACGCGGGGCTGAGATACTTCCATTACCTCCGCAATCTGGTTCATATTCAATTCTTCCACATAATATAAGGAAATAACCAGCTTTTCCTTTTCCTGTAAGGATTCAATGGCCTCTGTAAGCGCGCGGACATTTTCCTTCTGCATAAAGCTGAATTCCGGTTGGGTGCTGTGATCCTCGGAAGGAATCTGCAGGAGGGTTTCATTTCCCTCATCGTAGGTCATATCCAGGGAAAGCACATTGACCATGTTGCTCATTCTCTGAATCTTCTGCAGCTTCTTCACGTTCATATTCAGATAGTCTGCCAGCTCTTCATCCGTAGGGGCTCTTCCCAGACGATTGTTCAGCTCTACCGTGGCGGTTTCAATGGAACGGCTGTCCTTATGGAAATTTCGGGGAAGCCAGTCATTTTTCCGCATCATATCAATAACCATTCCCCGGATACGTCGGGAAATAAAGGTCTCGAACTTATTGTCCTTACTCTCATCATAGCGTTCGATAGCCCGCATGATTTCGATTACGCCTTCGTTTACAATATCATCGGTCTGCATGAAATCATGGTACATTTCCCGCATTTGATAAGCAATAGAGCGCACGATGTAAACGTAGCGCATGGTAAGCTCCTGCTTGACCTCTTGGGAGCCGGTCTCCTTATAGAGGGCAAAAAGCTCCTCATTTGATTTTTCTTCCAGTTGGGAATAATTCAACACGTTCAATCTCAACCCCTCTTTCCCTTCGTACTCTACTCTTTTTCTTACTCCTGCATGTAGGTCTTTTAAAGTAGAGTCTCAAGTAAGATTTTTAAAATTTTTTTATTACATTAAGCGGTTCCCTTTTCCTCCAGGTCATCCTCCAAACGAAGGCTTCC
The DNA here is from genome assembly GCF_902481605.1 of uncultured Oribacterium sp. Lineage (NCBI taxonomy): Bacteria > Bacillati > Bacillota > Clostridia > Lachnospirales > Lachnospiraceae > Oribacterium > uncultured Oribacterium sp. The sequence continues at coordinate 11,610 of NZ_CABSXI010000028.1, forward strand.
GATGGCCTGAATCTGCACGTTGCTTGCTACCTCATTAAAGGAAAGCACCCGCACATTGGGATAGAACTGCTCTATCAAATGATAGAAATGAATGCGCATCACCTGGGAGGTGAGAATCAGAGGAGGACTGGATAAATTATTAAACTTCCTGCTTTCCTCCGCCACCTGACGAATCAGACTCTGTAAGAGTTCCGGGCTTAAGGCCAGATAAAGGCCGTTTTCTCCTCTGGCCAGAGAGTTTACCATGGTTCTCTCCAGGCCTGCATCCAGGGTAATCACCTTCATGTTACCGTCTTCACAATACATTCTGGTAATGGTTCTCTTTAATGAAGCACGAACCTTTTCCACAATCTGATCCGTATCCTTCACCGGCAATCCGGTTTCGCTGATACATTCAAACATGGTCTCTACTATGGTTTCCAAGTCCTTGATGGAAACCCCTTCTCGCAAAAGGGTAGTCAGTACCTTTTGCAAAAGGTTGTAGCTGATGACTCCCGGAAAGGCTTCTTCACAAAGCTCCGGTGCGGTTTTCTTTAAGTTTTCCACCAGACGAACCACTTCCTGTCTGGTCATCAACTCATAGGCATGCCGTTTAATGGTTTCCGATAAGTGAGAAAGCATTACGGACAGCGGGTCGATTACCGTATAACCGTAAAGCTCCGCCCTCTCCCGGTTTTCCGGTCGAATCCACTTGGAAGGGATACCGTAGGCCGGCTCAATGGTTTCAATACCATCGATGGCATCCTCCACATCGTCCGGCTCCAGCGCCAGTACATAATCTGTCAGGATTTCACCCTTGGCGATTTCCTCCCCCTTAATCTTAATGCTGTATTCATTGGTTCCCAGGCTGGAGGAATCTCTTAAACGGATGGAGGGTACCACAAAGCCGATATCCTGAGCATACTGTCTTCGGAAAATGACGATTCTCTGAATCAATCTTCCTCCTACGGACTCATCCGCCAAGGGAATCAAGCTATAGCCGAAGTCCATTTCAATGGGTTCCACCTGTAGAAGGTTGTAGACATTATTAACATCCTTGAAGTAATCCTCCTCGGATTCCGCAGGAGCCGAAGCTGCTTCTCCCTGGGCTTCCTGGGGCTGGGGAGGCGCTTCCATACTGGGTAACAAACCTTCCCCTTCCGTCCTTGCCCGCTCCGGCTCTTCCTTGATTCTCTTTTCCAGGAAGTATCCTGCCGCGATAAAGCCTCCGGCAACAGGAAGAATCTGTAAAATCGGCATTCCCGGAATCAGCATCAGTACGCCCATGGCAATTCCCGTAATCATCATGGCACGGGGCTGCTGGGTGAACTGCTTGGAAACGTCCTCATTTAAGGAGCCTTCGGATACTGCACGGGTTACAATCATACCGGTGGAAACGGAAATCAAAAGAGAAGGAATCTGTCCTACCAGACCGTCTCCCACGGTGGCGATAGAATAGGTAGAAAGCACGGTAGCCACCGGCTGTCCTGACTGGACAATACCGATAATACTACCACCCACCAGGTTGATGGCGGTGGTAATGAGAGACATGACACCGTCTCCCTTTACAATCTTGGTAGCACCGTCCATGGAACCGTAGAAGTCGGATTCTCTCTGAATCTTCTCTCTTCGCTCTCTGGCCTGCTTCTCCGTAATCATTCCGGAGGAAAGATCCGCGTCAATGGCCATCTGCTTACCGGGCATCGCATCCAACTTGAATCGGGCTGCTACTTCGGATACACGCTCCGCACCCTTGGTAATAACGATAAACTGCATCAATACGATAATCAGGTAAATAATCAAACCTACTACCACGTTTCCTCGTACCACGAAGTCTCCGAAGGCCTTAATAATCGCTCCGGAAGAACCGCCGTTGGTTAAGATATTTCTGGTTGTGGAAACGTTGATTCCCAACCGGAAAAGGGTGGTAATTAAAAGTAAGGACGGGAAAATAGACAATTCCAGCGGTTCCCGAATCGTCATGGTAATCACTAGAATCATCATGGAAATGGCCATATTCACCACAATCGCCACGTCAACCATGATGGCGGGGAGGGGAATAATGAGGAGCAATATGAGAACCAGTACGAAAAGTACTACTCCATTTTGCAAAATGTTTTTAACCATCCCTGTTATCTTCCTTCGCTCTTTCTAAAATATCCTGTCTGTTTTCTTTCTGGTAGATATACACTAAGATTTCCGCTACAGCCCCGTAAAAATCTCCGGGGATTTCTTTGCCCACATGACAAAGGGGGTACATCGCCCGGGCCAGAGGCTTATTCTCAATGGCCGTTACGCCATTGGCTTCTCCTACAGCCACAATTCTCAAGGCCAATTCATCCTGTCCCTTTGCCAACACCACCGGGGCGGTGTTTTTGTCCGGATCATACTTAATGGCAATAGCCAAGTGCTCCGGGTTTCGAATAATCACATCCGCGTCCGGAACCTGCTGCATCATTCGCTGATTGGCTCTGGCACGCATTTGCTGCTTCATTCTACCCTTGATTTCCGGATTTCCTTCCAGCATCTTGTACTCGTCTTTTACTTCCTGTTTGGTCATCTTTAAGTTATTTTCATATTCCCACTTCTGATACATAAAGTCGAAAAGGGCAATAATCAAAAAGACTCCGCAAACCCTGGTAATCAGGTCGAACATCATGGACACCAGGGCCAGACTGGAATTTTGGATATCCATGTGCACCATCTTGGCAATGGGAATGATATCCGCCTTAATGATGGAATAGAGGAAATTAATGAGAATAATAATCTTCAAAATATTCTTCAATAATTCCACTACATTTTTCTTGGAAAAAATCCTTCCTAAGCCCTGCATGGGGTTTAGCTTGGAAAACTTAGGCGTTAATAATTTAAAACTGATGTTGAATCTGGTCTGTACCAGGCTGGCTATTACACCAAGGAACATCGTCACCAGCAACAAAGGCATGGCGGACTTCACAAAAAGCCAGGTGAAGCGCAGATACAGCTTATTGGAAATAGGGCTGGGCTCATCCAAAAGCTCTAAAATATAGGAAAGAAAATTCCTCAAATCCTTATAGATGAAGGGCATCATAAAGCGGACAGCATAAAACACGCCGAATAAAACCGCTACAGTGACAATGTCTCTACTTTGAAAAACATTACCTTCCTTTCTGGCGTCACTTCGCTTTTTTTCGGAAGGCGCTTCGGTCTTGTCGCCGTCTGCCACTGTTAACCCTCTCTTTCCCCAGTATTCCTATTCTTTTACATCTTGATGAGTTTAGCTAATGCATTTCAATTCGTCTATAGGCAATTTCACTAGTTTTTAAGTTTTTTTTAATTCAGCTTATGCTTTTCCCCTGAAAAATCAAAAGAAAAATTAAAAATATTCATTATTTCAATCCTTCTGATTTTAGGCTATTTTTTCCTCTGCTTAAACTTGGCTGTTTCTCTTGCTATTTTACGGTTTCTTAAATTTTTGGTCCCTTTTCCACTTTTTTCTAAAGCGTCCCATAACTTTTTTCTAAAGCAATCCCATAACTTTTTCTAAAGCAGTCCCATGACCTTATTCAGACTCTCAAAGGCAAATGCTATAAAGTCCTTCATCTTATCCGTAATGGGAATCAAAAGAAAGTAAAGCATGGAAAAGCCCAGAATGATTTTCAGCTGGAAGTTCACCGCGAAAATGTTAATCTGGGGAATTATACGCATAAGAATACCCAAAGCAATCTCGGACATCAGTTCCAAGCCCATAATCGGGAAGGCCAGTTCCAAGCCCATCTTCATGGAAGCCACAAAGAGGGAAAGCATCAGCTTCGGCATCAATAAAAGCTTTATGGAAATTCCTCCAAAGGGATGGGTGTCAATGGTTTGGAACAAAAGCTCCAAAAACCGCAGATGCCCGTCCATGGAAAAAAACAAAAGCATCATAAAACCGTAGAAAAGTCCCGTACTCACCGTAGCCTGGGATCCGCTTTGGGGGTCGAAAACCTGAGCCATGTTTAAGCCCATGGAAAAATCCATAATGGATGTAGCAAAACGCAGACAGGTAAAGGCCAGCTCCATGGCAAAGCCCAGACAGAAGCCTACGAAAAGCTCCTTTAAAAGCATAAAGCCATACTCCAGAATACTTCCCGGCATATGATGAAGCTCTCCGCCGATATGCACATAGCAAATGGCGGAAAGCATAAAAATCAGCGCTGCCCTGGCACGACGGGGATAATCCGTTCTTCCAAAGATCGGATTAAAGGCAATGGCTCCTGTCATTCGCATGACAATAAAGGAAAATAAGACCAGCATATTATCCTCCTGCCACCATTTTCATAATCATGGTAAAGAAATCCTGCATGGTCTTTAAGAGGGTTCCTCCCAAAACCGTCAGCATGATAATAATGGCAATAAGCTTCGGAACAAAGGTCAGCGTCTGCTCATTGATGGAGGTTGCCGCCTGAAAGATGGCAATCACGATACCCAAAATCATGCTCACCAAAAGGAAGGGCATGGCAATCCTTAGGGACAGCATAAAGGTTTGGTTCATAATATCTAAAATTTCCGCACTATCCAGCATTTTCTTCCCCTTTCCCTATCGGAAACTGTTGACCACACTGGAAAAAAGCAGGTTCCATCCATCTACGGTAATAAAAAGCAAAAGCTTAAAGGGCATAGACACCATGGCGGGAGGCAACATTACCATACCCATAGCCATCAAGGTGGTGGATACCACCACGTCAATTAAGAGGAAGGGCAGGTAAATCAAAAAGCCGGCGGTAAAGCCTCTTTTCAGCTCCGAAGTCATAAAAGCGGGGGTTACCACGGTTAAGGGATAATCCTTCGGATCCTTTTGCAGCTCCACCTTACTCATGGATACAAAACGATCCAGGGTGGCCTTTTCCGTATTTCGGAGCATAAACTCCTTCATATCCTTCCCCATAATATTTAAAGCTTCTTCCTGGGTAACCGTTCCCTTCTTATAAGGTTCATAAGCCTCCGCATTAATTTTATTCAAGGTGGGGCTCATGATGTAGAGAGTCAAAAAGAAAGCAATCCCCGCCAAAACCATGTTGGGAGGGGTTTGCTGAACACCCATGGCGTTTCTGGTAAAGGATAAAATGATGATGATTCTGGTGAAGGAAGTCATCATAATCACAATGGAAGGCAGTAAAGCCACAAGGGTTAATAAGTAGATCAGTTCCAGGGTAGGAACGGAACCGCCATTTAATCCCGACAATAATTCATTCATCCTTATACCTCACTATCCAAATCGGAAGCGGAAGCTTTCTCCTCTTCCCCATTCCATGCGCCGGCGGCATTCTTTACTTCATTCTTTCCTTGCAGCTTCTTTTGAATCAGCTTTGCCCCTTCCTTTTGAAATACGGAAAGAAAGCTTTCTCCGTTCCCCAAGGGATTCTCTCCCTCATAGTCCTCCTGCAATTCGGTAATCAGTCTCATTCCTTCAGGTCCTGACGCCACAAGGAGACAGCGGTTCTCCTTCTCTAAACGAAGGATAAACAGCTGTCTGTCCTGAGATACCTGTATATGGTCAACCACTTGCATGTATCGACTTTTTTGAAACATTCTTCCGTACTTTCCGATAAAACGATGTAGAGCCCAAGCTCCTAAAAGGAAGAGACAGAAGAGTAAAAAACCGGACACAAGGGAGATGATATCCTGTTGAAACATTATAGGCTCTCCTGATTAATGTCTTTCTTCAAAATCTCGGTGATACGAATACCGAAGTTTTCTTCTACTACTACGATGTCTCCTCTGGCAATGCACTCTCCGTTTACGTAGAGGTCTGCCTGCTCTCCTGCCATCTTGTCCAATACCACCAGAGAACCCTGGGTAAAGTCTAAGATATCCTTTACCAGCTTTCTGGTCCTTCCGATTTCTACGGAAATCTCTAAAGGTACCTTCATCAGCATTTCTCTGTTGTCAGGATTTTCTCCTGCTTCTCCACCCTCATTCTCGAATTCTCTGGAATTTAATGGTTTAATCAGAGATGGCTCGGAAGATTTTGCTTCCTTATTCTTTCCTCCCTGAATATCCCGAATCAGCTCCAGCATCTGGGTCTGAGACTGTTGCATCTGGTTTAAAAGCTGCAAGGTGAGAGGATCCTGATAAGCCACACCCTGAGGCATAGCCATCATCTGGGGAGCCATCTGAGCCGGTGCAGGCTGAGGAGCTGCTGCGGGCTGTGGTGCAGGAGCTGCCGCTTCTGCAACCGGTGCAGGTGCTGCCGCTACCGGTTCCGGAGCAGCTGCAGGCTCTGCTGCAGGAGCGGCTGCCGTTTTAGAGGCGCCCTCTCCGTTTTGCTCTGCCAATAAGCTGGCCAGTAAAGCATCCGCCGTTGCCTGGTCGATAGGACCGGACTTTGCCGGCATCGGAGCTTCCTCTGCCGCAGGTGCTTCCGCTTCTTCTGCAGCCGGTGCTTCCGCTGCAGGCTCTTCTACTTGAGGCGATACAGCTTCCTCACTACTGGCAACCACCTCATCATCTTCCTCTTCTCCCATACCAAACTGGGCGGTAAAGGGCTTCAAAAGCTTCTTTACCAAATCCACAGACATGATATTTAAGAATTCACTCTTTAAGTTATCTTCGATTTCCAGGGTGAAGCGGATAACAACATTCTCTTCATTCCCTTCGAAATACTTGTCTTTAAATGCAGCGCCGTCTGTGATTTCGTAAGAAATGGGGGTAGAAATATCTACGGTTGTTCCCAGGAACTCAGAAAGAGCGGTAGCCGAAGCTCCCATCATCTGGTTCATTGCCTCACGAATCGCACTGGCGTTGATTTCGTCCATGACGAATTCATCTTCCGGAATCTCCGAACCCATCATCATAGAAACGATGATACGAACGTCGTTCCGGGAAAACATCATGATGTTTCTGCCATCAATTCCTTGAACGTATGCAATTTCAACTCCTATTGCCGGCTCTAATTCCCGAAACTCAAAGTTTTCTTTGTTTTTCACCTGCACAACAGGAGTAGTAATATTAACTTTAGTGCCAAGAAGAGTGGATATTGCCGTTGCTGACGCCCCAAGGCTGATATTCATAATCTCGCCTATGGCATCGATTTCCATTTCATTGAAGCTATTCGCACCCATCTAACTTACTCCTTTAATTCTCAGTTTCCTGTTCCTATCGCCCCTTCTTACTTACCGATGTCCAGCGCTCTTTGTGCCATGGTTTTCATGGCATTCAAAGCGGTAACATTGGCTTCATAAGAACGAGTGGCAGACATGGAGTCCACCGTCTCCTTCAAAATATCCACATTGGGGTAGTTTACATAGCCCTGCGCATCCGCATCAGGATGATTGGGGTTATAAACCCTCTTCATCTCCCGATCGTCGGTAATGACACCCTGAACACGAACTCCCGCATGCTGTCCCCGGAAGCCCTTGCCATTTTGCGCATTTCGAAGGGCCTGCTGGAAGGAGCGTTCTCCGAAGCTTTCCAGTACTACATCTTTTCTCTTGTATGCACCGCCTGCTTCGGTTCTGGTGGTATCCACATTGGCAATATTTTCTGCCGCAATGTCCATTCTGACTCTCTGAGCGCTCATCCCTGATGCACTAATATCGAATGAATTTAAAAATGACATGTTCTTCCTCTACTCTCTTTACTTGCCTAACCTAAAATGTTCTTTACGGTGGAAGTAATTCTCTCTGCATTAAAGGGCTTTACAACGAAATCCTTTGCTCCGGACTTAATTGCATCCACTACCATGCTCTCCTGTCCCATCGCGGTGCACATTACAACCTTCGCATCAGGATGTGCTTCTCTGATCTTCTTCAGAGCCTGCAATCCATCCATGTTGGGCATGGTAATGTCCATGATCACAAGATCAGGATTCTCTTCTTCAAACTTCTTTACTGCTTCCATGCCATCCTGTGCTTCCACGAAGGTGCAATCAGCAAAGCCGCCCTTTGTAAGGGAGTTCTTTACCATCATTCGCATGAACGCTGCATCATCTACTAACAAAATCTTTGCCATCTTCGTTTCTCCTATCCTTATACTAAGCTTTTTTTATATCTCTATGGCAGTTTCCTGCCTTAAGACCAGTTTATTCCTCATCATCCAGAGAAGGCTCCGGATCCAGTAAATCCTGAATGTCTTGTGCCATCACATTCATCGGTGAAATTTCTTCTTCCGGAATCTCTTCCGTTTCCCCTTCCTTCGCTACCCCGTCGGAAAGCGCTTCCATCGCCTTATCATCCTTTTGAATAATTCGGTCTTCAATCCGAATGGCAATGTTTTTCTTATATACTCCCATCTTTCCGGTAAACCAGGGCTGTCTTCCTACATAGAGCTTTACAGCGGAATTCTTCGCCTTGTTTAAGTCGATGACATCCCCCACCTTTAAATGATAGAGATCTTCAATGTCCAACTTGACAACGCCAAGCTGTCCTGTCATCGGGAAACTGGAAGCCTTCAAATGTTCCATAATGGTATCTTGGTTGTTCTCGTAAGCAAAGCCTCTGGCCAGATGTTTCCGGTTATCAATAATCTTAAACATATGTTCCAGAAGGGTTCCGGGAAGACAGATTCGGATTCTTTCCATGGCTAAACCGGAAATATCCACATTCATCACTGCCAGCACTACGGTTTCATCCAATCCGACTTCCTGTACCATGGAGGGGTTGGTTTCTATCTTTGCAATCTTAAACTCTGCAGAAATATAGTTACTGAAACCATCTCCCAGAGCATGGACGATGTATTCCATGATTCTCTTATAGAGAGCCATCTCCACATCGGTGTAGCGGTAATCCTCTTCCGTCTTTATGACAGAATCGCTTCCTCCCAACATGTGGCTTACCAATGTCAACGTAAGTCCCGGTGAGATGTAACTCATCATAGGTACATTGCTCTTTCCCTTGTCCTGCACATAGGTGTCTACTATCGTCATACAGTCATTTTCATGGAAGGCATTGACATATTCGTAGTATCTTGTCTCTCTTAACTCTAAAACCGTAATATCCGTCATGGTACGGAAAATACCATTCACCTGAGAGGTTAAAATTCTTGCATAGTTATCGAAGATACTCCTCAATAATCGAATTTTATCTTTGGTGAACTTTCTCGGACTGTAGAAGTCGTATTTGCTATACGTTTCTTCTTCCTTCTGCACTTCTTCTTTCTTTGTCTCCAAAACCTCTGCAGGTTTTTCTTCCACCTTTTCTTCTTTGGGTGGTCCGTCCTGCATGGATTTCAGAAGCGCATCAATTTGGCTTTGGGATAAGACGTCTGCCATTCAATAACCTCTTCTTCTTCCTACTGTAAGAAAATCGCGCTTTTCTTACATAACCCCTTTCTCATACTCCCTTAGCCCTGCTAAAGGATTAAGACTTAGCTTTTCCTCCAAGTCCTTTCAAGAAGTCTCCCAGTATTTTTTTGATGTTTCCTGCAATACTGTTCTCTTCTTTCTCCCCGGGAATTTCTCGGGAAACACCGGCAACCTGCGGTGTCTTTTCTTTGGCCATGGCCTGTTGGCCGCCTGCCTCAGCGCCTGTGCTTGTAGCAGCACCTGCCGTATTAGTCCCCTCAGCAGCGCCTGCGGTGTCCGCCCCGGCTGCGGGGCTTCCTTCTCCGGCGGGCGCAGCTCCCTCTGCGGGTGCAGCGCCTTCCTGGGGAGTGGCATTGCCTCCTGCTTCTTCTGCCTTAATATTCTCCGGCACACCATCGGTAACGATGGTTTTGTCTGCATTGGCTCCGCTGTAGTACTCCTCGAAGTACTCATTAATATTACGGATTTCTGCGCCTTCGTCAATAAGCAAAATTTCCACTCTTCGATTCTTGGCTCTTCCCTCCGATGTAGCGTTATCCGCTATAGGGTGGAACTGTCCGTAACCGATGCTGACCAGCTTATCCGGGGAGATGATTCCTCTTCCCTGAATGAAGAGACAAACCTCCGCTGCACGCATAACCGACAAGATTCTATCGTTTCTCGGGTTATTGGCTCTTTCCGGATCTGCCTGGGCGGTATGACCCATAACATTAACCTGAGACAGCTTGTTTGCATCTGGTGCTATAGTATCACAAAATATGGATAAAGTCTCCTGTCCTTGTGGAGTAATTACCGAGCTGTCTCCGGCAAAAAATGCCTTATCTTTAAATACCACAAAGGTGTAATCTTGTCCACGGGAAACTTCAACGCCGTCAATACCTGCCCCATTCAAAGCCTGGGCAATCTGTAGATACAATTCATTAATATTGTTTGGATCTACCGTATTTTCCGGGGCTCCGCTGTCTCCTATTTCTCCGGCAGGCTCATCCTTATTGGTGGCCTGACCGTTAATAATAATCTGCTCCGCCGACTTATCTCCCGGGCGTCCGTTGGGGAAAATGGAACGTACAAACACATCCCACTTTGCCGAGTCGATACTGGACATGGAGTAAAGAAGCACGAAGAAGGTCATTAAGAGGGTAACCAGGTCCCCGTAGGTGTCCATCCAGGATCCACCTTCGTCTCCTCCACCTCGTTTCTTCATTACTTGTCTCCTCCTCCGGCATCTCCGCCTGCCGCTCCGGCCTTAGCCAAAAGCTTCTTCTGCTGCTTCTGGGCAAGGGAAGCCAAAAGTCTTTCCCGGATAACCTTGGGGTTATCTCCGGACTGAATGGCGATAACACCTTCGATAATAATGGAGCAGTATAAAACCTCTTCATTGTCCTTGATGGTTAGCTTCTGGGCAATGGGGTGGAAAAGCACGTTACTCATGGCAGAACCGTAGAAGGTGGTGATTAAGGCAACACCCATGTCCTGTCCCAGGGTACTGGCTCCGCCGCCGGAACCGGAAAGGTCCATACCCTTTAACATGTTTACCAGACCTACCAGGGTTCCGATCATACCGAAGGCCGGCGCCAGAGCGGATCCCTTTACATAAAGACCTTTCGCTTCTTCATGTCTGGTCATCATATCTTCTACCTGATGTTCCAGAGAGGCACGTACCTTATCCGGATCATTGGCATCTACAATCATGACTACGGCTTGTTTAAAGAAGGGCTCCTTGATTTCTTCCGCCTTTTCTTCCAAAGCCAGCAAACCGCTCTGTCTGGCAATCAAAGCCAAATCCACCAGGGCATCCACGGTTTGCGGTACATTATATTTTTTTCCTCCTCGAAAGCAGATTCCGATATGCTTCGGAATTTCCTTAATGATTCGGAATGGGTAGCAGGCGATTAACGCCGCTATTGTTCCTCCAACTACGATCAGGGCACTGGGTGCGTCCCAGAAGTTCCCCAACTTCGGCATGGTAATACCACTAATGATTAAGGCAATAGCGATAATCCAGCCTAACAGCATTGAAATGTCCATACTTATTGACTAGCCTCCTTGCTTCCTATGCGCTCTTCCTAAGCTTCTCTTTCTTTCCCCTTAATTTCATGTACGTCTTCTCCCTCATGAAATTTATCCTCAAAAGTAAGACACTTTCTTAGGAAACCCTGAACCTGCTCAATAATCGACTCCACGCTATCTCTTACCAGATAGAAATCTCCGTTTGCCAGCTTAACCTTGGTTTCCGGAATGCGGCGAATGTAAAGGATTTGAAAATAATTCAAAAACACTTCTTCCCCGTTTAATTTTGTTAGGCGTATCATGATTTCCTCCTTTCGTCTACTTACACAGCAGAAGCCTTCCTTTGTTGGAAACGGATTTTTCTTCTTTTCAGAAGCAATCTATTCTGTTTTCCAACTCAGGAAAGCCTTAGCTTATGTTTTATCTCTTCATATTTACCAGTTCCTGAAGAACTTCATCAGATACGGTAATGATCTTGGAGTTGGCCTGGAAACCTCTCTGAGTGGTAATCATGTCAGAGAATTCCTTTGCCAAGTCAACGTTGGATGCTTCCAAATATCCTGCCATCAGGGTTGGGGTAGATCCCTCACCGGGCATGGTTGCGGAAATGTATCCTGTGTTATCTCCTACTCCTGCATTAAAGGTGTTGTTTCCTGCCTTGGTCAAACCTTCCTGGTTCTGGAAGGAAGCAACTGCCACCTTTCCCAAAACGATGGATGTGGATGTAACCTGTGCAGGTGCTCCACCGGTTCCGGGAGTCTTGTTATCGATAATTCCCTTAACAATTCCGTCTGCACCGATTTCTACGGACTTCAGCTGTGCGGCAAATCCTGTGAACACAGGGCTACCGGTTAACGCTACCGCTCCGGTATTGTCCGCTGCCGGTGCACGAAGGGCAACCAGCTTCTTTCCGCCGTCTCCGTACTTGGTAGGCTCTGTCAAAGAGTCAGGCTGGAAACCGTATACGAAGTTGTGGTTTGCATCTACGATATATCCGTTTGCATCTACAGAGAACTGACCTACACGGGTATATGCGAAGTTGTTCTTCTTCATCTCTGCGGTTGTTGTCTTTGTATTTGCAGGATCCAGGGTAACTTCCTTATTGGATGCGCTGGTTACAAAGAATCCGGATCCGTTGATGGAAGCATTGAAGCCTCCTACATAGGATGGTGTACTGGATGTAAAGTCAGTGGCAATTGATCCGGTTAAGGAACCGTATCCGTACTGAGCGGGGTTTGCACCACCGATGGTAGCATTACCGCTGGCTTCCTGCTTTCCTCCTGAAGAAGTACTGGATGTCTGATACATTGTATCCTTAAAGCTATATCCCTGAGACTTAAATCCGAAAGTGTTAACATTGGCGATGTTGTTACCGATAACGTCTAACTTGTTCTGATGTGCTCTCAAACCTGCTACTGCAGAATCCATTGCTCTTAACATATATTCTTGTCCTTTCCTCAACTGGTGAGTTTGAAAAATGAATGGCGCTTTTTGCGCATTTGAAACTTACTCCTTATTATCGGCTAAGTTTCTCAAATCTATAAAAGAAATAAAAATTAAATTTTAATTTTAATTGCTTGCAGAGTGAGCTGCCGCTTCTCTTTCAAGGATGGCCACATGGGGACCAAACTCTGAGGAGCTTGCGCTGCTTGATGCCGCTACAGCAGGGGGAACGGAGCTTCCTGCCGGATTGGCGGTAGCTGTTGTTCCTGTTGTTGCTGTAGTAGCTGTTCCGGCTGTAGATACTGTTCCTGCTGTGCTTGATGCCGAAGCGCTGCCTGTTGCAGGGCTTGCTGTAGAGGCGCTGCCTGTTGCAGGGCTCGCTGTAGAGGCACTGCCTGTTGTTCCTGCTGTACTTGCACCGGCAGTAGAAGCTGCAGCTGCCGGTGTAGCACTTCCTGCTGTTGCTGCGGAAATACCGGCTGTGGTGCCGCTTGTGGAGCTTGTTGCGCCGGGTGCTGTTGTAGCTGCACTTGCGTCGGGTGCTGTTACAGCAGAGCCGGTAGTAGAGCTTTCCGAAGCAGCTCCTGCCTGACGTACCATCAAAAGACTTTCCAAAGGATAGTCTGTAACATCTCCCTGTAAACGGAAGCTGGGTTCATCTCCTGTAAGGTTTACGGAAGCAATTACGCCGGATTTTTCCTTCGGCGCATTGGGGTTTGCTTTTTGCTCCGCCTCCGGAACCTTTGCGGAAACGTCTTTACCGATTAAACCTGCCAAATAGCTGGTTTTGGTCAAAGCCATTTCCTGCTTCATATTGGTGGTCATGGTTCCTAAGCTTTGTACCATGGCCATCTGTGTCATCTGCGCCATCATCTCGCTGTTGTCCATAGGACTGGTCATATCCTGGTTTGCAAGCTGGGCGGACAAGAGCTTAAAGTAGCTCTCGATGGATAATGTATTTTTATCATTTGACTTCGCGCTGTAAGTCGCCTTTTCATAGGGACTGGTTGCGGAAGAAACACCTTGAATTTCTGCCATATCTTCTCCTTATTGGGCTAGTCCTAGACGCATTCTTTGCAGGAAGCCTTCTGCATTGTCCTGCTGTGCGCGTTCCTGTTGTTCCCTCTGACGACGCTCCGCTTCCTCTTTGTTTTCGGAATTGGATTGTCCCTGCTGATGGAAACTCGGAGCATGCTGCTCCTCCTGTACCACAATCTTGGTGAGTTCTCCTGTTTTTTGCTCCAGGATTCTTCCCATATCCTCGGCACCGGTCTGTAAAAGATGCAAGGTCTTGGGATTTTCCGCGGTAATGACAATGTTTGCCTTGCCGCCGCTATAGTTGACTTTTACGGTAATTTGTCCAAGATTTCTGGGTTCTAACTCAATCTTAATTTCGCCATGCTGAAGTTCCGCCTTATTGGATAAGAACTCCGCCACATCCTCCGGAAGCTTCGCTTCAGAGCTATGTAACACGGCTTCTTCCCGAACCGGTGCATTAACCGACTCTGAAAGCTTTTCCTGACTTCCCGGTAAGGAAATCTGTTGTCCGGCATGCCCATCCACTTTGTCGAGCTTTTCCTCTTTTCCGGACTTCTTCTCTTCTGCTCTTTGAGAAAGCTTCTCTTCCAAACGCTGAGAAGGAATGATGTTTTCCTCCTTAGACGCTTCCACAGGGGACTTGTCCCCCACCGGGGAAGCTCCCTCTTTGAGCTCTGCAGTCTTAGTCGCTGTTGCGTCCTTGGAATCTTCCTGTAAGAAATCGGAAAAATCCTTTTTTGTCGCATTTTCCGCTAAAACCGGAGTTTCTTCCTTTCCTTCAGGAAGAACGGTAACAAGCGCGCTTTCTTCTGTAAGCGGAATGGATACCGGTTCAGCTGCTGCCGTAAGGTCGGAAACCGCTTCAACAGCACCTTCCTCGACCGCAATCTTGATGTCTGCCATCAACTGATCTTTTTGGAACATAAGCTGCTTTTCGGAAACCAGGCTTGCCGCCTTCTCTCCCTGTAAGCTGTCCTGCTCCTCGGTCTTTGTCTCTTTCTTTTCTGTCTTCTTCTCTCCCTTTTGAAGCTTTGCTTCCTTCGGGTCTTTTTCTATACTGTTCTGTTCTGTTTTTTTCTCACTGTTTTCTTGGGATTTGCTTTTTCTTTCTCCCTCATTCTTCACTGTATCCTCTTTGGAGGAGCGAAGAAACGCATTAAAGTCAAGGGAAGCTTTGTTGTCTTCCAAGGACTTCCCCTTGTTTAAGTCTTTTCCAACGGGAAAGGCTTGACTTTTTTGAATTGTCATCTCTGCCATATACTCTCCTGTACCTATGCCTTCATTGCGTGAGAGACGAATTCCTCGATAAACTGTTCCTCTGCCTTCTGTCCTTGAACACGATACTCCTCAAGTTTTTTCTCCTTAAGTTTCTCGAAGGCATTGGTGTCTACGTTGGCCTTAATCACCTCTCTCTTCTTTTCTTCGGCAATAACGGTACGTCGGATAAGCTCATCTTTCTCTTTCCCTATACGTTTTTCCATTCGCTCGATGCCATTGACATACATCATAATGGTTTCAATGGAAGCACCTTCCTGCTTCACCCGCTCAAATTCCTCTTCGTAGTGAAACAACTCTTCCTGAAGGCGATTGATCAGACTTTGCTGATTCAAAACTTCCTGCTGCTTAATGGCATACTCTTCCTTCACCTTGTCTAAGACTTGAAGCTTAAATTGATAGACTGTTTCCAAACTGTACTTGAATTTTTTCAATTTGGTTCCCGCCTTTCTGCATCTTAAAATTTAATTGCCTTATCCAATATCGGTAATTTCCTTCATTTGCATAACCGTATCTTCGTAAGAAAATGCTTCTCCTGTTCCCTGCATCAAGAAATCATTGATGGCGGGGTACTTGTCTACAGCCTCATCCAGCTTGGGATCCGTGCCCTTTTTATAAGCACCGATAGCGATAAGATCCGCATTTTTTTGGTAAAGTCCCAGAGTATTTCTCATTCTACTGGCATATTTTTTGTGCTCCTGGGATACCAGCTCCGCCATCAATCGGGAGATGCTCATACCGATGTCGATAGCAGGATAATGGTTTTCCGCAGCCAGTGCACGGGACAGCACAATATGTCCGTCCAGGATACCGCGGACCGTATCCGCAATGGGCTCGTTGGTGTCGTCTCCTTCCACCAGCACGGTATAAACGCCGGTGATGGAGCCCTTCTTAAAGGCGCCCGCCCGCTCCAGTAAACGGGGGAACTCCGCATAAATCGAGGGAGTATAGCCTCTTGCGATTGGAGGTTCTCCGGTGGCCAGACCGATTTCTCTTTGGGCCATGGCAAAACGGGTTAAAGAGTCCATCATTAAAAGCACATCCATGCCCCTGTCCCGGAAATATTCCGCAATGGTTGTGGCCACAAGCGGGGCTTTTAAACGAAGCATGGCAGGCTGGTCGGAGGTTGCCACCACCAGTACGGTACGCTTCATTCCCTCTTCTCCCATATCCTTTTCCACGAATTCCAAAATTTCTCGTCCACGCTCTCCCACAAGGGCGATGACGTTAATATCGGTTTTAACATTTCTGGCAATCATGCCCATCAGAGTGGACTTACCTACTCCGGATCCGGCGAAGATGCCGATACGCTGTCCCTTACCTACGGTGTTTAAGCCGTCAATGGCCTTAATCCCGAAGTGTAGTCTCTCTCGAATAGGCGGTCTATCCAAAGGGTTCATATAGGAATTGTTCACGGTATAGAAATCGCTCTCCGGAAAGGCTTCCCCCCCATCCATGGGATTTCCCTGGGCATCAATGATTCTGCCCTTCAAAAAATCCCCCACAGGAACACGAAGGCGCCTTCTTGTATTCCGTACAAAGGCGCCTGATGTAATGCCCACAGAGGTCTTATAGGTCATAAGCTGTACCCGGTCTCCCTTGAAGCCCACGACTTCCGCGGCCACCTGGCTTTCCGTCTCATCACTATAAATCATGCAAATATCTCCGATACTGGACTTTCCGGTACCGGAGGCTTCCATAGACATTCCTACGATATTCTCAATTTTGCCGATATTCTCCACGGTATCCATCTTCTTAATCGTGGAAAGAATATTTTCATACATCCCTTACTCACTCTCTTGGGCATCCAATCGTCCCAATCTCTCCCTTAAATTTTCCATCTGGGTGTCAATACTGGCATCCACAATCTCATCCGGAGTTTCCAGAATCAGTTTTCCCGGTTCCTCCTTCTCCACAATCACAAACTTAATGTTGTCGGAAATCTGGCTTAATTCATTGGCCACATCTCCGTCTGTCTCCACCAGCATTTCATAATCCAGACGGTCAATATGTATTTTTAGCCATGCAGTCTTCTTGATACGCTCCGCCTCTTTTAAAATCATTCTTCGAATAACTTCTCCGGAGGAACGGAGGCTTACCAAAATAACCTTTTCCGCCACCGCAATAGCCACATCCTTTAATTCATCCATATAGCGGTAAAGACGCTCTGTTTTGGCGTCCTCCACCATACGAAGGCAGCGGTTCATGTCCATTCGGAAATTTTCCATTTCCTCCGCATGCTCCGCCATAACCTTCTCCTCGGCCTCCGCCTTTCCTGCCTCTAAGCCCTTTTGAAAGCCGGCCTGATAGCCCTCTTCCTCCGCCTTTTCCTTTAAAAGCTGAGCTTCCTTTTCCGCCGCATCCATAATTCTCTGGGCTTTTTCCAAAGCCAAATGCAGCAAGGTCTCATGGTAGGGGTCCTCTGCCTTTGTTTCCGGAAGAGAAAGAGCATCTTCCGGCTCTTCCTCCTCTTCTTTATCTTCGGAGGAAGCAAATTCTTCCATTTCCTCCTCTTGAATCTCTTCCGGCTCTTCCAAGGTCTCTAAAAAGGAGGAAAGCTGGCTATTGCTAGCCGAGCGAATCACTTTTTTAGACGAGAACATTGTCTTCATCGCCTCCCTTATTAATGATTACCTCTCCCTTATCCTCTAAGAGACGAATCAGGTTAACAATACGCTGCTGTGCCTCTTCCACATCCTTCAAGCGGACATTTCTGGAGTTCTCCATATCACTCTTAACGGTTTCCGCCATACGCTTGGACATGTTGTTGAAGAAAATCTGCTTCATCTCTTCATTTGCGGTCTTCAAGGCGAATACCACATCCTTGGAGTCACAATCCCGGATAAATCTCTGTACAGAACGATCGTCCATGGTAAGGATATCCTCGAAGACGAACATCTTATCCTTAATATCTGCGGAAAGATCCGGGTCGGTAACATCCAACTCGTCGAAAATCTTCTTTTCGTTACTTCTGTCAATGTGGTTCATCACATCCGCTACGAAGTCAATACCACCCAGGTTCATATTGTCCTCACTGGTGATAATGGTATCGAACTTTCGCTTCATCTCTTCTTCTACGATGGAAATGGCTTCCGGGGAAACTCTGTCCATCTTTGCCATAGCCATAACCGTAGGAATACGCTTTGCCTCCTGCAGGTTCTCCAAAATCTGGGCTGCCTGCTCAGACTCCATATAGGAAAGAATCAGGGCGATAACCTGAGGACGCTCGTTT
>NZ_CABSXI010000029.1:0-29765 GCF_902481605.1 uncultured Oribacterium sp.
TGCCTTAACAGCTTGCGGAGCGAAGAAGGAAATCAGCCTGCCGGAGGCAAAGGACATAACGGAAATTGAAATCACGGAAAATCCTTCTGGTAATACCGTGAAAATCGCGGAACAGGATGAAATAGCTAAAATCGTGAATGACATCAAAGAAAATACCAAAGATACAGGAGGGAAAAGTTATAATGATCAGCCTACAAACATTAAAAATTTTCTGACTGTTAGCTTTTATTATAACAATCCGAAAGGGAACCCGGATGTCGTTTATCTATATGAAAATAGAAAAAAGACCTATGCTGAACAACCCTATTCAGGGATTTGGAAGATCAAAAAAGAAGTATTTAAAGAGATCAGCGATAAATTAAAGTAATAAATGGAAAATCTTATCCGGATATCATCAGTGTCATTAAAATGAGCGAATGCTACGGCGTCTCTCTTGATTATCTATTGAAGGGAGAAGAAAAAATGTCAGCTTATTATGATTTCCTTGAAGAAAGTACGAATGTTGTAAAAAGTACCGGCAATAGAAATAAAATCATTATCATACTTTCTTATCTGTTGATTTGGTCACTTGCCATGATTGTATTTTGGTTTTTTACAAGTGGAAGTGATGCTATGGGCTACAGCTTGATGTTCCTTTGGATTATTCTACCGGTAACAACATTTGTTGAGTCCGTGCTGATTGGGAAAAATGACTTTTGGGGAAAAGGAAAATGGGGATCTACCCTTTTCTTTGGCCTAATGTATATGCTTGCTGAATATGGTACATTTAAAATGGCAAACAATATTGCTTTCAACAAGCTGAATGCCCCGGATTTCGGAATGATTGTAGCCGGAGTGATAATCTCTGCAATCGGTATCTTGCTGGGTTCGTTGTGGAAGAAAAAACACTAAATTTAAGGAGGTAATTCCTTGCGCTATATCCTTTTCCTTCGAGCTGTCAATGTGGGTGGGAAAAATAAAGTTTCTATGACGGATTTAAAAGCCTTATTGGATAATGCAGGTTTTGAAAATCTTGCTTCCTATATCAACAGCGGCAATCTGTTTTTCAGTAGTGCGGAAAGTCGTGAAGCTTGTATCTTAAAGATAAGAAAAGTCTTAGAAACAAACTACGATTTTTCAATTCCCTTTGCTTTACTTACCAAAGAAGAGTATCTGGAAGAACAAGCGGCATTACCGGATTGGTGGGAAGAGGAGCTTGCAGGAAGAGATGTTTTGCTCTTTTCCTGTGGTATGAATAAATCCGATATTCTTAACTTTATAGAGAAATCCACATTTTACAATGAGAAAGTATATGTCGGGAAACGGGCTGTATTTTGGGGGAAAATGGATGAGGCGGAATATCTAAAAACCACCTACCATAAAAAACTCATGAAGCAGGATTTCTACAAGCAAATTACGATTCGAAACGGAAATACCTTTGATAAGATTGCAGAAATTTTGAGGAGCCGGGAATGAAAACAATAAAGTTAATAGGAAAAAACATAGGAGTCATAGTACTTTCCATCCTGGTGCTCATAATCGGTGCTATTGCGGAAAGTTTAGTGCAAGAATACTTTTCCGGTCAGTATTTACGCCTTGTCATACCGGCTTTTGTAAGGATTGCAGTTACGATTGTTTTTGCGTATTTTGTATCATCAAAACTGCTAAAAATGAGCGTAGAGGAACTGGGACTAAAACTAAAAAAGCTGGATATTAAGTTATTCCTTATCTCTATAGCCCTACCGCTTATCGTTCTGGCTTTTTATGCCTATGTACTGCCCGGTAAAGCTTACATTGCAAAGCCGGGAAGCTTTTGGATATCTTTGATAAGAGGCATATTTAGTTTTGGGATTACTGCAGGAATCTGCGAGGAGCTGGTTTTCAGGGGCATGATTTTTCGGTACATGCAGAGAAATGTAGGCTTAAAAGCTGCAGTGATACTACCTTCTCTTTTATTTGCCTGTGCTCATATCATGAATATGGAAAGCTTTAATCTTACGGATCTGGTACTTTTAATCTTAGCCGGTTCATCTGTTGCAGTTATGTTTACCCTATTTGCATTAAAATCAGATTCAATCTATCCGGGGGCATTTGCCCATGCAGCCTGGAATACCCTTATCATCGGCGGCATTTTCGGAATAGGGGATACGGTAAATGGTATGGGGAACGATTCCTATATTATCATTCCCATACAGTCTGCAAATAAGCTACTTACAGGCGGTAATTTCGGTGTGGAAGCAGCTCTTCCGGCGATTATAGGATATATTGCAGTTGCTTTAATGATAGGATTTTTAGTAAAAAAGGAATCAAAAAAATGCGCACACAGAATCTAAATATGTGCGTATTTTTTTGATTATTTTGAGATTATGAGTATAATAAAAATCAGATACATAGAAGAATATTGTGTGTTTGATATTTTGTAAAGCAGGTATATTGATGGATATTCAAAATCAAGTTAAAAATATAATCATTCAACAAGGCGGAATAGCTAAATCGGCTGATTTTGTTGCTGCCGGTATTTCCGCTGTTCAAGTAGTATCTTTGTGCAATGTGGGCTTTCTTGAACGTGTTCGTCATGGGTATTACAGCCTTGCCGAACATGATACCGCTTCAGAAGAGCAGTTGCTTGCCAAACTTTTTCCAAAGGGAATTGTTTGTGTCGACTCGGCACTCTTTCATTACGGATACAGCGATTTTGCTCCTCGTAAATGGTCGATTGCCGTTCCGCGCTCTATGTCACGAACAAAGCTCGAAGACAACATTCTTCCCTTGCAGGTATATTATGTTCAGCAGGACATTTACGAGCTTGGCAAAATAAACGATACTTTTAATGGAGTAATGCTGGCAGTATATGATCGTGAACGAACGCTCTGTGACTGTTTTAAATATCGCTCAAGGCTTGATACAGAGACTTTTAACAAAGCGCTCAATGCATATGCAAATGATCCGGGAAAAAATCTGCAGAATCTTTCGATATACGCAAAGAGCTTGCATGTGCATAAAAAAGTGACAGAACTAATGGAGGTGTTACTGAATGGCTGATATTGCCACATCCGTGCTCGCACGACTCAAAAATAAAGCTACTGAAAGCGGCAGAAGCTATCAGCTCTGCCTGCAACTCTTCTGTCAGGAGGAGTTTCTGCGCAGACTGGAAAAGTCCAAATATGCAGAAAACCTTGTATTAAAAGGTGGTCTGTTCATCTATGCCCTCACGGACTTTGATAGCCGTGTTACTGTTGATGTTGATTTCTTGCTCAGGAGGATACCAAACACACCGGAACAGCTCAAGGCCATATTGGAAGAAATCATAGTGACAGACACCGGCAACGACTTCATTACCTTTGAAATCAGGGATGTGGCTCCCATTGCGGTGGCAAAGAAATATGCCGGAATCGGCGCTTCCCTTGTGGCGAAGATCAAGAATACGAAAACTCCTTTTAGTATAGACTTCGGTGTCGGTGATGTAATCGTTCCGAAGCAAGAAAAGAGAAAGATACCGACGCAGCTTGCCGATTTTGATGCCCCAACGGTCAACACGTATTCTTTGGAAACCACAGTAGCTGAAAAACTGGACGCTATCCTTTCTCTAATGGAATTCTCCAGCAGAATGAAGGACTATTACGACCTTTATTATCTCGCCAATAAGTTCGATTTCGACGGTGCAACGCTGACGAAAGCACTGCATACGACCTTTGAAAATCGTGAGCATCACTTTACGGTGAAGCAGTTCGAGCAGATTATGACCTTCGGTAGCGACGACTCTATGCAGAAAAAGTGGAAAGCCTTCTGCCGAAAGATTGATACAAAGACCGATGATTTTATTACGGTGCTGAAAACGATAAGAAAGTTCTTGGCAGAGCCGTACAATGCAGCCGTAGAGAATAAAGAATTTGTTGAAATATGGTCTACTTCCAACGGAAAGTGGAATCCAAACTGACTTTTCGGGAACAGGAAAATGGGCGTTTACCCTTTTCTTTAGCGCAATGTATAAGGCGGTTGAATATAGCCGTTTTATTCTTCAAAGCTTCCGGCCATGTACTTGCGTCCCCAGTCGCGCATGGAATAGATAATGTCTGTAAGGGTTTTACCTCTCTCCGTAAGGGAATATTCGGTTTTTGGCGGAATCACAGGGTAGACTTTCCTATGGATTATTCCGTCATGTTCTAATTCCTTAAGCTGCTGTGTCAACATTTTGGCGGTGGCTTGAGGAATATATTTTTGTAGCTCGTTATATCGCAAGGTTCCATCGTGGATGAGATGGCAGAGAATAATCATTTTGTATTTTCCGCCGATCTGAGAGAGTGTTGCCTCTACGGGACAGTGAAATAATTTTTCTGAATTTGAAATTTTTTTTGTCATTTTTTTGCTCCAAATTCTTCCGAAAATTCATAGAAAAAGTCAATAAAATCAAGCCTTTATCATGGTTTCTAAAAAGTAAGTATATTACTGAAAAGCGAGTATCTCACTAAAAAGTGCGTTCTTGCTGAAAATATACTAACTGTTTAGGATAACATAATCAAGTTGGTAAGAAAAAAATTATATCCAACAGAGATGAAATCATAGAACAGAACAAAATATAGTAGGAAGAAAAGGGAGAAAATCATGGATTTTATAACACTGGCAAAGAGTCGTTACTCTGTTCGTAATTATAGCGAGAGGCAGATAGAAAAAGACAAGCTGGATAAGATTTTAGAGGCGGCGCATATCGCACCCAGTGCCAGAAACAAGCAGTCTGCCAGAATTTATGTTGTGCAAAGTACAGAAGGAATTGAAAAGCTTCGTTCCCTTACCAGATGTGCGTACAATGCGCCAACGATTCTGATGATTGGTTATGAGGAGTCCGAGCAATATCGGAATGAAATGGAAGAGGGAATTCTTTCCGGTCAGCAGGATGCCTCTATTGTGGCTGCTCATATGATGCTTGAGGCGGCAGAGCTGGGACTTGGCTCTGTATGGGTGGATGGGTTCCCCAATACTAAGACGGCAGAAGTATTTCATTTGCCAAAGTCTGTAAAGCTGGTATGCCTGATACCTCTAGGCTATGCTGCGGATGATGCAATGCCGGCACCGATGCATGAGAAATATAGACCTATTGAAGAAATGGTGAAGATACTATAGAGAAGAATTCCGGCAGAAGGCTTTTGTATGAAAATGGAGTGATTTTTAGACATCCGGAAAATAATCTGAAAATATCTTAAACAAAACAAGACTTTATAAAGCGACTAATCTAAAATTAGACTTTAGATTAGTCGCTTTACTTTTGCTATGCTGGCGACTATAATAAAGTCATACTTTATATCAGTCGGAGGATAGACATGGCATATATTCTAAGAGCTATTTCGATATTTTAAAAAGCAGGGTAAAAAACAGCAAATGTACATTGATTGTAGGGGCAAGACAGGTGGGAAAATCCACACTGGTAAAGCGGGAATTCCCTGAATTTAACCGAAGTAATTTTGATGATCGCTTAACCAGAGTGCAGGCCAAAGAGGAGCCTAAGCTTTTCTTTTTGAACAATCCCTGTCCCTTATTTATTGATGAAGTACAGAAGGAGTCTTCCATTTTGGAAGAGATTAAATTGAAGGTGGATGATTCTGATGAAAGAGGACAATTTATCCTATCCGGTTCTCAAAAGCTGGAATTGATGAAAGGAGTAAGCGAATCTTTGGCAGGAAGAGTATCGGTCTATGAGTTATCCGGCTTATCCTTACGGGAGCTTCATCAAATCCGTTTCAACCGTCCCTTTGTTCCCAAAGAGGAATATATCAAAGAGCGAGAGCAGGAATTGAAAGGCTATGACAATATTTGGGAAATCATTCATCGAGGTTCTTATCCGGAACTTTATGATATAGAGAGGGACTGGCAGGAATTTTATTCTTCCTATGTTGCCACTTATTTGGAAAGAGATATCCATGAACTGATTGCTGCGGATAGTATTACATTTACAAAATTCCTGACAGCGGTTGCGGCAAGAACGGGAGAGATGCTGAATTATAAAAACATTGCGGGAGATGTTGGCGTAAGTGAACCGACCATAAAAAACTGGATTTCTATTCTGGAAAGAACGGGAATCATCTTTCTTTTACAGGCTTACAGTGCGGGGGCTTTAAACAGGGCAATCAAAACTCCGAAGATCTATTTTCGGGATACGGGTCTTGCTTGTTATTTGACCAGATGGTTAACTGCGGATGCTTTGAAAAATTCAGCAGTTGCCGGAAACATCTTTGAAACCTTTGTGGTGTCGGAGATTTTAAAATCCTATTCCAATGCAGGAAAAGACTACCGCTTTAATATCTTCTACTATAGAGGAAAGGATAAGAATACCTTCGGTGAAAATGAAATCGACTTAATCATTGAAGAGGATGGAATCTTGTATCCAGTGGAAATAAAAATGTCGGGAAACCCTAAGGCTTCCATGGGAGCTACAAATCAAGTACTGGATAAGATCCCGGATAAAAAAAGAGGCATGGGAATCATCCTATGCCTTATTGATAAAAAGACCTATCTCAGAGAGAATTTATTGGCGTTGCCGATTGCTTATGTCTAGTGGAGAGATTATCACGAGTGCCTCTACTGTTTTAGGGGACTTTTTACGAATAAGAAATACATAAAAGTTCCCTAAAGTAGACGCCGGAAGAGTAAAGTCAGTACCCCCTCTACGCCGTAATCGATTGTTCGGCGTTCCACATGGCAGTATATTTACCGCCCAATGCCAAAAGTTTTTCATGGGTTCCGGATTCCACCACTTTTCCACCGGACACCACGAGAATCTGATCCGCGTTTTTTATAATAGACAAGGTGTGCGCAATCATTACAACGGTCTTGTTTTCTTGCAGAAGACTTACAATTGCCTGTTTTACAGCGAATTCATTTTCAATGTCCAAAGAGGCGGTTGCCTCATCAAGAAGCAGAATCGGGCTGTTTTTCAATATAGCCCTAGCAATAGAAAGCCGCTGCCGTTCACCGCCGGAAAGCAGATTTCCATTTTCACCGATAGGAGTATCATAGCCTTTTTCCATTTTGCGGATGAACGGGTCACAGTTCGCTTTTTGGCAGGCGGTTTCAATTTCTTCATCGGTAGCGGAAGGCTTTGCATGGCGTATATTTTCCCGAACTGTATCATTAAACAGGAAGGTGTCCTGATCCACCATGGAGATGCTACCCAGCACATCTTCCGCATTGACATTTCGGATAGATTGTCCTCCGATGGCAATTTCTCCTCTTTCCGGCTCATAATACTTCGCAATCAGATTCAGAATTGTTGATTTGCCCGAGCCGGAGTCTCCCACGATTGCGGTTAGCTTGCAATCCGGGATGGAGAAGCGCATTTCTTTTAGAACCACTTCCCCCTGCACATAAGAAAACGATACATCGTGAAAGGAGATGTCGTGCTCTTTGGGAGAAAAAACAGCTTGGCTTTTCGCTTCTTCCTTTTCCGCCAACACGTTTTGAATGTTTGTCTTAGAGAGCAGGAGATTCCTGTAACTGAACAGATCGACCGAAATCGCAGCGATTAGACGAGCGAAAACCATCGGCATCATGCAAAGAAAGAGGAAAGTGATTGCGGGAATCTTCCCGGACTGCCAAGGGATGAATCCAATCCACATCACAAGCGGAACAGTCAGCCAATTGACAATGTTAAAAGCGAAATTAACAGGTATGCCGTGTGCCTCATATTGATAACTGACGGTGCTGAATTTCCTTAGGACATCTGTTGTATTTCTGTTTTTAACACCGCCCATTCCATAGGAACGGAAGGTCTGGATTCCGTCAATGTACTCGACGATTTGTCCTACGGCTTCCGCCGTAACGGAATTTTTTTCCTTGCCGTACTTTTCCACAATTCGAAACGACAGCAACATTTCCGGAACGAGGAGTAGAAGAGAAAACAGCAGGAGAATTGCGGCCGGAAAATAGAGAACACAGATCAAAGCAAGTACGATTACGGACAGCACCCCATTTTTCACAAGGGAGGCAAATTTGTGCGTCAGAATCTGCTCATAACTGTTTACATCTGCCGTCATGATATGGATATATTGTCCTTCCTGTTTCTCCGTAAAAGAGGATAGCGGAACTCTCCTTAGCTTATCGCCGAGCCCGAGACGGATATTTTTAGAAACTTCGGCACCTCCGATTTGGCTCTGTGTATAGCCGGTGCTGTAAATAGCAAGCCGTATCAGGAAGATTACGCCGACAAGGCAGGATATACGGGTGATGCTCCTTATATCGGCAGACCCGTCGTACAGCATTTTCAGCACCGCGTAAAGGACAATGTAGTTACTTCCTGACAGCAGTCCTTCCAGAACAGTCAATAGCAGACCGAGGTAAAACCGGGGATTCTTATGGAAAAGATCTTTGTTTCTCATCTTACGTCTCCTCCCTTTCCATAGCGGATATTTCTTGCCGCTTCATAGCTTTCCCAACTTTTCCGATAGTATCTGTTTCGTAAAAGCAGTTCATCATGGGTTCCTATATCGGAAATCGTGTGATTTTCTACCAACAAAACCCTGTCACACATGCCGACTACACTAAGCCGATGGGCAATGATGATGACGGTTTTTCCTTTGCAGAGGTTCTTAATCGCCTTGTCAATCTCCATCTGGTTTTCAGGGTCTGCGGCACTTGTCGCTTCATCCAGGATGAGAATCGGCGCATTTTTCAAAATGGCCCTTGCGATGGCGATTCGTTGTTTTTCTCCACCCGAAAAGCGGGAACCATAACTTCCGACCTTTGTATCATATCCATCCGGAAGGGACATAATGAAATCATCAATCTGTGCTTTTCTTGCAGCTTCCCGCACCTCCGTAAGAGATGCGTGCCTCCCCATACGGATATTGTCAAAGACAGAGTCACGGGTCAGAAAAGTCTTCTGAAAGACAAGAGAGATATGCTGAAGGAGCGTTTCATAGCGAATGCTTTTAACATTTTTCCCTCCGATTAAAACCTTTCCCTCGTCCACATCATGGAAACGGGCAATCAGTGCGGCAACCGTACTTTTCCCTGCCCCGGATGCGCCTACAACGGCAATCTTCTCACCATCCCGGATGGACAGGTTGGCATTTTCCAGCACGTTTATTTTCCCGTCATAAGAAAAGCGTACGCCTTTTAGCGTGATATCATGGCTTTCGGGGAAATCGTCTCCCCCTTCAAAGGTAGGAAGCGCCAGTATTTCTTTGACTTTGCTCATGCCGCTAAATGCCTGTGCAAAATTCCCGGAAAGCTGTTGAAGTGGAAGCAATTCCGTTAAATACAAGGATCCGATGTAGGAAAAGAGGAGAAATACACTTGCCGGGATAGAACCATGCAGGAAAAGTCTCCCGCCGAGAGGAACAAGGAGTAAAAGTCCGGACTCCAGCAGCAGGATAAACACGGCATATAGGGGAGCAGTCTTTTTCGCAATTTTGTTCCATGCTCTGTTTTCGTCGAGAATGGCTTCTCTGAACTTCTTAAAGGATTTGCTACCCATCCGGTATGCTTTAATGAGACGCATACCGCGGACATATTCGACCATGACGGAATTGAAGTCGGCGAGAGAGGCGTTGGTCTCCGGTAAAAGGGCAGACATTTTTTGAAACACCGCCAGCATTACCGGGATATCCAAAAAGAGAGGAATCAGGGAAATCAGTGCCAGCGGGATGTTCACGGTCATGAGGTACATAAAAATCACGACAGGACCGGTGAGATAGCTGACAAGCTCCGGAATGTTATGGGCAAGACATAACTCTAGCTTCTCAATGTTCTCATTCAAGACCGTTTTGATTTCGCCTGTGCTCCGTTCGCTAACGTATCCGAGCGGCACTTTCGCGAGCTTTTCTATAATCATGCAGCGCACGCGAAACAGCGCATTGTACGCCCCTTTGTGTGAGAGCACGCCGGACAGCCCCAAGAGAACCATGCGGAAAACAGTAGTGACACTTATGAGAATGATACAGTCCGTCAATCCTTTCCTTGTCAGTGTTCCGAGGAGGACGGCGTCCATCAGGTGATAAATGCCGACATACGGTCCGATTACAAACAGTCCACTCAAGAAAGCACAGAAAACTGAGGCAAATAAGTACCATTTGTCGCTGCCTGCCCATGTAAGAAGTAATTTTATCGGCTTTTCCCGGTTCTTATGCAAAGTAATTCCCTCCCTTATTTCCACTCTTCTTTTCCTCCACGGCGGAAAAGAACAACTGCCTTATTTCTTCCTTATTCTCTGCACGGCATTGTAAATCGTAGTGTATTTTCCCATCGGAAAAAACAAGCATACGGCTGCATGTCCTGCAAAAAAATTCATAATCATGCGTCACAATAAATAGGATTTTCCCCTGTTCGGAGAGGTTGCGGACAATTTTCGCGACCCTGTCCATGCTTTCATAATCGAGCCCGCTGGTAGGCTCGTCAAAGACAATCAGCTCTTTTTTACAGACCTGTCCTACCGCGACGGCCAGTCTTTGCTTTTGTCCGCCGGAAAGGGTACTGGGATGCCGTCCGCTAAAGGGGGTCAGTTCCAGCGCAGCCATTGTTTCCGCGACGAAATCGGCATTCGGGTTCTTTATGCCAAAGGAGCATTCGGCCTTTACGCTTTCTGCAAAAAGCTCATAATTCACATCCTGCATGACCATATAGGAGATTTTTTGCCGCGTCTTTTTTGAGAGGATTCTACCATCCCGGAGAAACTCTCCTTTTATTTCTTCATGTAATCCGCAAAGAGCTCGTGAAAATGTTGTTTTTCCTGCGCCGTTTTTCCCGACAAGGGCAATTACCTCACCTTGTGAAAACTTTTCGTTGATATTTTCCAGCACGGCTTTTTTCATGTAGAAAAGAGAAACGTTTTTCAGCTCCAACCATATTTCTTGCTCTTTCCCCGAGGTGACTAAAGGAAGCTCTTTTCGTAAGTCCGTCGTTCGAAGCCCCATGCTTCGGCGTTCTTCGTCTGAAAGGCTTAGAAATTCTCTCGCTGAGTAATCCTTTTTTATTCTCCCCTCATGCAGAACAATAATCCGGTCAGCGATATCCATGAGATAATGCAGCCTGTGCTCGACTATTAAAATGGTCTTTCCCTGAGACTTCAGCATTTTAAGATGAGAACGTAAAGAAGCGACCGATTCCATATCCAGATTGGAGGACGGTTCATCCAAGAGGTACACAGAGGGATTCATGGCATATACGGAGGCAAAAGCAATCTGCTGCTTTTCTCCCCCTGAAAGGGAGAAAATATTTCTTCCGCGCAGATTTTCAATTTTCAGGTCTTTTGCTGCGGTCTCCACTTTTTCTACAATCCGTTCTCTTGGGAATGCCCGGTTTTCCAAACCGAAAGCAATCTCACTGTCTGTGTCTACATTAAAAAACTGCGTCCTGGGATTCTGAAATACCGAGCCGACAAGAGATGCCGTTTCATACAGGGGCATTTCCGATACGTTTCGCCCGTCAAGCAGAACTTCCCCACGAAGCTTCCCGGGATAAAAATGCGGAACAAGTCCATTTACGAGGCGTGTTATCGTGGTCTTTCCGCATCCGCTTTTTCCGGTGAGAAGGACGCATTCTCCGTCATGCACCGTCAAATGGATGTCCTGCAAATCCTCCGTTCTCTGTCCGGCTTCCTGCTCCCCGTGCGAGTCATACGAAAAAGATACATGCTGAAACGTAATCATAGGCTACACCATCCTTTCCCGGATAAAACCCAAAATAAGGATGAGTACTGCAAGAACTATGGCAACGAGGTCCCTCCCCCGGAACTGTATCGCAAGAAGGCAGGTACGGGGCTTTGGATTTTCTATCCCGCGTGTTACTGCGGCACAAGAGAGTTCTTCCGCTGTATTGGAAGCCGTCATCAATAAAGGAACATAAAGGCATTCCACCGTCATGGCCGGGTTTTTAAGCAATCCGAATAAGGATGGCGTTACATCTCTAAGCCGCATAGCGTCTTTGATATACCCCCAGTCTTCACGAACTGTGGGAATATAGCGAAGCATGACCGCGAGCGGAATAAGCACTTTCTTCGGTATATGTGCTTTGTTCATCGCAGTCAGGAACTCGTTCACCTTCGTTGTGGAAAGAATAATGCTCGAAAGGAAAGCACAGGGGTAGACCGTATAAAATAAGCCGAGCCAGGAGGTGAACACGGTGTAAAGTACCCCTTTTTCAAGCGATCGAATCCATAGCGTTAAGATATAGAAAGCGCCATAAAATGCCATGCAGAAAAGCGATCTGCGTACTTTCCCGCTTGCACAGCCGAATACGGTAATCGCAAAAACAAGCGCGCTCTCATACAGGAGAGAAGAGGCAATCGTCGCTGAAATCACGCATAGAATCAGCAGAACGATTTTTGTGCGGGGATCAAATTGCAGGCCGAATCGGTTTCCTGTATATGCACTCCGATTCATGCCGTGATTCCCGCTTTTGCAAAGTGTTTCTTTAACAGTTTGCTGCCAACAAGGCCGCTGAGAAGAGCGACGAAAACCGTGCCTGCCAGCATGGTCAGGAAAACCCGGTGGTTGACTGCGGATGTCATTGTGTCTAGATACTCTTTAGCTGTGCCTTTCTCCAACATCCGACTTACCCAGACCTTGGGATTTAAGAAATAGGCAATATAAGAACCGGTTCCGCCGAGACAGAAAACAATATAGGATAGAATGTTGATTCTTATACTTTTATATCGTGCGGTCCATGCCAGAAGATCCGCTGCTGCGCTTCCGACCAGATATCCGATGGTCATGCCGATATGCATGCCGGTCGCATAGCAGAAAATTGCCATCAAGAGTCCTGCGATAAAGATTGGCCCGGTTTTTGGCACTTTTGCAATCAGTAAAAGATATACCGGTCCGGCAAGAAGCGATGCGCCCACCGGAAAATAAAAGGTCAAAGCCGGGAACATGGCAAAGGGGCCTCCGCTCAAGGAGATACATACAAAAATGATGGCAGAAAAAATGCCGACCGTAATGAGGTCCTTGATTGTAAGGTTCTGTTTCTTGATCTTTCTTTTGCTTGTCATAAGAGATGCCCTCCCTTTAACCATACATATTGAAATGAAAGAGATGCTGTGGTAATACATTGTTAGATGTCGCTAATCGCAAAAACAGTATAAAAAATCAGGAGAAGCGAAACAATACAGTCGAGCATTGTTTGCCTGAACTGTACGAAATGATGTCCGATATGTATGATTTTGAGGGGATTCTATGGAAGTCAACGAATTTTACAGAGAATGGCTTACCCGCAGCGGTTTTGTTGAATGTGAATCTACACAGAACTTTAGCCCTGCCGGAAAATTGTATCTCGCGCCAAAGGAGCTGGCTTGTGGATATTACTGGGTCTACGGAGAAAAGGATTTGTTTGATATTAAAATCCATGATTTCTATTTTTTTGAGGATCACTTTATTTCTCTTACTACGCCGGAGTGTTTGAGCATTACTTACTATGATTCCGTGTCCGGGGAGGAGTTGACCCCTTACCGCCGTTTAACTGCGGGATGTGTAAAAACCTTTCATGGAGGGCATGCGCTTTATCAATCCATTATGCACAAGAATATTCCGATTCGTTCCGTGGGAATTGAGGTATTTCCCGCATATTATGAAAAATATCTGAGAGAAAGCTATCCGGATGACTACCTTCCTCCCAATGAGGCGTTCCGTCGCATCGGGCAGACGCTCGACTTCCCGGAGATGTCCCGACTTTTACGTCAAGTTTGGGAGTATAATGGAGAAGGCATACCGGCAAAGTTATTCTATGAAGCCAAGGTCGCTGAAGCGGTTTCGCTTGTTTATGAACACGGAAAGCATAGTCAGAATATTTTATCTGCAAAAATATCCAAGCAGGACAGGGATGCCTTGTGTAACGTTACCTCCTATATCCATGACCATTTTAACTCGGCGCTTCCGCTGGATACGCTTGCGCGAATCGCCTGTATGGGTACAACAAAGTTGAAGACCTCTTTTAAGCATGTCTATCAACGCACCATTTCGGAGTACATCCAAGAGCGACGTATGAGCCATGCGGAAATGCTTTTGAGCTCCACAGACCTTACAGTTGACCAGGTAGCTTCAGCTGTCGGGTATTCCAATGCCGGAAGATTTGCGGCAAACTTTAAAAACAATACAGGACTCTTTCCGTCGGAATATCGTAAAATGGCACGTAGGAAATAAGGACAATATTTTCTATTTATACAATTTTTGCTATCCTAAAGCTTGCAAACGTTATGTTTTCAGATTACCTAAACCGGCTAAACGAGGAGATATATGAAAAAAATCAGTAAAAGCATAAAAATATGTATCGCTCTGGGCATCTTATTCGGGCTTATTCTTCTTTTTATTAAGCTACGGTTTCAACTTAGTGAAGAAGAAACCATGCGAATTTACATTTATTTGTCGATAGCATTAATCATCATCAGCGCTATCATAAACCTGTCCTATAATTTATTTTATGGAAGGAAAATGAACGCCCTAATGCCCTTACTCGGTGAAGCAAAGTATGATGAATATTTGGACAAGATAACAGCGATTCGAGATAAGGTAAAATCCAAGCATCTTAGGGCTATTGCGGAGCTGAATCGTACTGCGGCGTTAACAGGGAAAAAAGAATATGCTACGGCAGTGGAAATTCTGAAGGAATTGGAGCCGAGGGTAAAGAAAATGCCTTCTGTAGAGATGGTGAGAAGGTTGAATCTATGCCTGAACTATTTTTATTTAAAGGACTACGAGGAAGCGGAGGCTCTTTATCAAGATAGTGAAGCTCTTTTTGGAAAATACAAAGAAAATGTGTTCTATAAAAAGAACTTTACCATCCTGGATTTGTTTATGGATCTATGCTGCTATGGAAAAAAGGAGGGAGTGGCAGAACGGATTCAGGAAGCGAGAAGGATGTATCCGGAAAAGCAATTGCAAGAAGATTTTGAGTATTTGGAGGAACTTTTGGAAGAAGGAAAGGAAAATCTGCAGGAAGACACCAAAAGTGATGTATAGTATAGGGGAAAAGGAGGTGCAAAAAGCAGTATGATACAGTTTATACAAGGGGAAATTTTGAGAATGGACTGGCTAAGCCGACTGTTTCGGGATGCTTTGGAACACATAGGGATTGCTACGGAAAGTCGCATCGGAGGAAGTCTCCATTTCTTTCTCTATGATTGTGTGAAAATCACGGTGTATCTTTGCGTCTTGATATTTGCCATTTCCTATGTACAGAGCTTCTTTCCGCCGGAAAGGACAAAGCGGATTATGGGGCGTTTTCACGGTGTCTATGCCAATATCATAGCGGCTCTTTTGGGAACGATTACTCCTTTTTGTTCTTGCTCCTCCATTCCGATTTTTATGGGTTTTACGGCAGCCGGCATTCCTCTTGGAGTATCCTTTTCCTTTTTGATATCTTCTCCCATGGTGGATTTGGGAAGCCTTGTATTACTCACCGGTATTTTCGGTCTAAGGATTGCCTCTGTCTATGTGATATTGGGACTCATGCTGGCGGTTCTGGGCGGCTTAGTGATAGAGCATTTGTCCTTGGAAAATGAGATAGAACCCATTCTTTTGCAGCTGAAACCCGTGGAGCAGGCGCTCCCTACCTTATCCCGGAAAGAGCGTCTTTCTTATGCTGCCGAGCAGGTGAAAACGACTTTTCGAAAGGTTTTCCCCTATATCCTTTTAGGGGTAGGTATCGGTTCTTTGATTCACAACTGGATTCCGGAGAACTGGATTATTTCTTTACTTGGGAAAGGAAATCCTGCCGGCGTGATTCTTGCGACTCTGGTGGGAATCCCCATGTATGCGGATATTTTTGGAACGATACCGATTGCGGAATCTCTTCTTTTAAAGGGGGCGGAGCTGGGAACGGTGCTGGCCTTTATGATGGGGGTTACTACTCTTTCTCTTCCCTCTATGATTATGCTTAGGAAGGTCATTAAGCCGAAGCTCTTGGGGGCTTTTATAGGAATATGCATCCTCGGCATTATTCTTATCGGATATATTTTTAATGCATTACAATCCGTTCGCTTACCTTAGAAGTGAAAAAAAGACATACTAAAATTAGTGCAAACCATCATTGCAAACACCAAGGGCGAGGGAGAAAAAGCAGGTGAAGATTTTTGGGTAAAAGCCGAAAAGCTATACTATACAGCCCTTATCGGATATATCTTCTACGAAGCACCAAGAGAGGAAAAGAACTTTGCAACGCTCCTTGATATGGTCGATGCTTCGGAAGTAAGGGAAGATGACGAAACATACATGAATCCGATAGACAGACTCTTTGAAGCATTGGAAAAGAAAGATCCTACACACTTTGCAGTGAAGCAATACCGAAAATATAAACTTGCTGCTGGAGTTATAGAATTAAGAAGAACACTTCATCACTATTTGAGTGAAAGATGTTTTGCTTAATTCTTTTTTATTGAAGAATTTGAGTGAAAGGAGGAAGAAAAAGAACGGGAGAGAAAATACAGGCTTCATCAAAACTACCTAAAGCGTAAAGAAAACGGCAAGAAAAAAGAATATGAGGAAAGATATAAGGCGAGGAGAGAGGAGAAAAAACAGGAGAAAATCAAGGTTCTGAAAAGAGTGGGTATACCGGTAAAAGATTTAGATAATTATTTATAGGATTGGTGATATATTGACTAAAAACTGGAAAAGTGATAATTTAATTATCTAAAATAATAAGATTATCAAAATAAAAAATGGGAGGGGAGAGTTATATGTCTTATTGCTCTGATATAACAAAAAATAGAATTTTAGAATGTGCTAAAGGGGAATTTTTAAGCAAAGGATTCGAAAATGCACAGGTAGCTGAAATTGCTAAATTAGCAAAAGTAACTACAGGAGCTATTTATCGCCATTTCAAAAATAAGGAAGCATTATTTTTTGCTCTAATTGAAGAGGAATATAATTACACATTAGATGTTGTTTCTGATGTTGAAAAAAGGAGCGAACAAAAAACTATTAGGATAGACTCTGATTTAGTTGATGATGAAGTGATTATAGAAAATTTATTTTTAGAAACAATGCTATTTGTTGATTATATGTATGCACATTTTGATAATTTTAAGTTGATTTTTGCGTGTAGCAAAGGGTCGCAAGTAGAAAACTTTATTGAGGATATAACTGAAAGATATACAGCTAAAAATAGGAAGCTTATTCATTTCAATGCTAAACAGGAGCAAATTAACACAGAAATTAAAGAGTTTGAAGTACATGTCATTACAAAAGGCTATATTACATCTCTATGCGAATGCGTTCTTCATGATATACCGCATGATAATGTTAGCGAATATATTAGAAGTATTGTTGTTTTTCAATATTATGGGTGGAAAGGCTTAATGAAGATAAATAACAGATGATTTTTATCAAAGAGTTAGCAATAACTAATCAACTATTTGCTTGGAGGAGGTGTTTTCTTGAAAAGTAACAATAAAAATGTCATTTCAGAGTTGCTTAAATACGCTGATGGCGAGAAAAAACAATTATACAAATCAATTTTGTTAGCGACCATGGGGGAACTGTTTGGAATGATTCCTTTTTTAGCAATAGCAAAATTGATAGAAAAAATATATCAATCTGAAGTGTCATTTAGAACTGTATTGTGTTTAACACTTATAGCTTTGTTCGGACAAATTTTAAAAGGTATTTTTACTTTATATTCAACAATAACCTCACACAAAGCAACATTTCATATTTTAAAAAATATACGAAGTTTAGTAGCTGAAAAAATGCTAAGAGTACCTATGGGTGTAATGATAGATACTCCTATAGGTAAATTTAAAAATTTAATTGTAGATACAGTGTCTAAGCTGGAAGATTCAATGGCTCATTTTATGCCGGAGATAACATCAAGTATAGTATCTCCTGTTTTATTTTTAGTTTTGATTTTTGCTTTGGACTATAGGATGGGGTTGGCTTCGTTACTTACAATTCCTTTAGGAATGCTTGGATATATAGGTATGATGAAGGATTATGAGTTTAGAAGCAAAACATATACGACTGCTCAAAATAATATGAATAGTACATTGGTTGAATATGTTAATGGCATTGAGGTCATAAAAGCTTTTAATCATAGTACATCTTCATATGAAAAATTTATGAGTGCAATTCAATTTTTCCATGATAGTACCCTTGCTTGGTGGAAACAAAGCTGGTTATGGTCAGCATTTGTTCAAGCAGTTATGCCGTCAACACTTTTGGGGACTTTGCCAGTTGGTGCATATCTATATATGAATTCTCAAATATCTCTATCAAATTTCATTGTGTGTATTATCTTACCTATCGGCTTTATTGCACATTTAATGAAAATCGGAAAGTATTCGGAGCAATTCAGTATGGTTAAGGCGAGTTTAGATGTAATAGATGAATTTCTATCGACAGAGGAACTTAAAAGACCAAAAGAGAAGGTAATCTTTGATGACACTCTTTATTGTTTTGAAAATGTTTCATTTGCATATGATAAGGAACTTGTGCTAAAAAATATCAACTTTGAATTAAAACCAAATACAGTAACCGCATTGGTAGGAAGTTCCGGTTCTGGAAAATCTACAATAGCAAAACTTATGGCTGGCTTTTGGGATCCGTCCAAAGGAAGTATCTGTTATGGTGGGAAAAAAATAACTGAAATTCCATTTGAACAGCTAACAAATGAGATAAGCTATGTTGCTCAAGATAATTTTTTATTTAATACAAGTATAAAAGAAAATATAAAAATGGGAAACCCAACTGCAAGTGATGAGGAGGTTATTGAGGTGGCTAAAGCTGCATCTTGCCATGACTTTATTATGGAACTTGAAGATGGATATAACACAAAGGTCGGTGATGCAGGAGGTTCTTTGTCCGGTGGAGAAAGGCAAAGAATTACGATTGCAAGAGCAATGTTAAAACAATCTAAGGTAATAATTTTAGATGAAGCAACTGCATTTGCAGATCCAGAAAATGAATATCTCATTCAAAGTGCAATCAACAATCTTATTAAAGGAAAGACTCTTATAGTGGTTGCTCACAGGCTTTCTACTATTACAAATGCTGATAAAATCCTTGTTATGAAAGATGGGGAAATTGTAGAGAATGGAACTCATGAAAACCTTGTAAAAAAAGATGGAGTATATGCTTCCCTGTGGAAAAATTATGTGGGCGGACAAGATAATGAAAAGGAGGCGATGTAAATGATTAGCATTGTAAAACGAATATTAAAAATATCAGGAAAGTATCAAAAAAATGTAATCCTTGGTCTTATATTTAGTGGATTAAAATCATTTTTCGTTTCTTTGATGTTGTTGGCGGTTTTACTGATTATGATTAATCTTGAACAGTTGAATATGACTATTATTATGCAGGCAACAGCAATTGTAGTTGTGAGTATATTCGGCAGATTCATATTTCAGTATCTTTGCGATAGAAAACTTAGTGCTTCAGGCTACGAGATTTTTAAGGATAAAAGAATTGAAATAGGCGAAAAATTAAAGAAAGCTCCGATGGGATATTTTTCAGAAAAAAACTTAGGGACAATTCAAGCGGTTCTAACGACAACTATTTCCGACTTAGAAGCTATGGCAATGCTTGCGATGAACTTTATTGTTGGTGGATTTTTCCAAGCTCTAACTATGACAATCATGTTATTAATCTTCTGTTTCCCGGTAGGGATGGTGTCTTTAATTGCGATAATCCTTGGAATAGTTGTTCTTAAATTAATCACAAAGAAAACTGAAAAATATTCTCCTATTATGCAAGATTCGCAGGAAATATTAGTTACAGAAGCAATTGAATATATCAGAGGAATTTCAGTGCTTCGTTCATTTAAGAAAGGGACTGATGGAAAAAACAAAGTTGAAAAAGCTTTTATGAGGAAATGCGAAGTTGATATAGAGGTCAATGAAGGTTCAGCTTATTTAATGAAATTATATGAAATGATTTTCAAGGTAGCAAGTTGTGCCTTAGTGTTTGTTGCTACGGTTTTATATATGAATTCACAAATTCCACTTTCATATGCACTGATGTTTATAGTATCTGCCTTTCTGATTTTTTTGGAATTGGAGTTGGTCAGCGATGGAGCTTTTTTAAGTAGGATGCTTGCAACACAACTTAATAGACTGGAATATATTTCGGATATACCTTCACTTGATGAGGGCGGAAAAGAAATTTCTTTGAACTCCTATGACATTGAATTGAAAGATGTTTGTTTCGGCTATGGAGAAAGGGAGATTTTGAATAATATAAACTTGCAAATAAAGTCGAATAGCAGTTTAGCCATTGTGGGTGCTTCAGGTTCCGGGAAAACAACGCTATGTAATCTGATAGCAAGATTTTGGGATGTAAAAAAAGGTGAAGTTCTTATTGGTGGACATAATGTTAAGGATTTTACTTCTGAAAGCCTTTTAAAAAATATCAGTATGGTATTTCAGAAGGTGTATTTGTTTAATGACACGATTGAAAACAATATAAAATTTGGAAATCCAAACGCAACACATGATGAGGTGGTGGAGGCTTGCAAGAAAGCTTGTTGCCACGATTTTATAACAAGCCTTAAGTGCGGATACGACACTGTTGTTGGTGAGGGTGGTTCAACTCTGTCGGGAGGAGAAAAACAAAGAATATCTATTGCAAGAGCTATTTTGAAAGATGCACCAATTATTATTCTTGATGAAGCAACTTCAAGTGTAGATCCTGAAAACGAGCATATGTTAATTAGTGCAATTAAGGAATTAACAAAAAATAAAACACTTATTAGTATTGCACATAGACTATCTACAGTAAGAGAAGCAAATCAAATTATTGTCATTGATAAAGGGAAAATTGTGCAACGAGGCAATCATAATGAACTAATTGGTCAAGATGGAGTATATAAACATTTCATTGAAATTAAAAAACAATCTATTGGTTGGCAAATATAGGTGATGAAATGGGAGATGTAGTTATTGATTTTGGTAATGTAAGTTTCAGTTATGGAACACAAAAAGAAGGGAGTCTCAGAAATATAAATTTCAAAGTTAAAGAAGGAGAATTTATTTTGCTTACTGGTCAGTCTGGTTCAGGGAAAACAACTGTTACAAGATTGATAAACGGCTTAATTCCACATTTCTTTGAAGGGGTTTTAACTGGAACTGTGAAAGTGTTAGGAAGTGATATAAAAACTATTACTCCCGGAGAAATGGGGAAAAATATTGCTTCTATATTTCAAAATCCACGAAGTCAATTTTTTACAACGAATAGTACCAAGGAAGTGGCATTTGCTCTTGAAAATTATGGAATAGATAGAGATGAAATGATAGATAGAGTGAATTGTGCATTTCACGATTTTGAAGCTGAAAATCTTATGGACAGGGATATGTTTTCTTTATCTAGTGGTGAAAAACAGAAGATAGCGATTATAGCTGCAAAAACTTTGAATCCCAAGATTTATGTTTTTGACGAGCCATCTGCAAATTTAGATATTCATTCAATTATTAAATTGAAAAAAATTATGGAGTGGTTAAAGAAACAGGGACATACAGTAATTGTTTCAGAGCATAGATTGTTCTACTTAAAAAATTTAGTAGATAAATGCTTAATAATGAAAGATGGAAAAATTGATAGAGAATTAAAGAAAAATGATATTGATAACTTGAATGATTCAGATATTAGAGCGTATAAACTTCGAACATTTAAGTTAAGTAATATTAAATATGAACTAAAGGATAATCTTATTGTTAACAAGCAAAATGCAGATTTTAAAGTGGAAAATTTATCTTTTTCCTATGATGTCAATCATTCTGTTTTGAGTAATTGTAATTTAGAAGGGAATTTTGGTGAAACAGTAGCTATAGTTGGACACAATGGAAACGGCAAAACGACATTAGGTAAAATAATGTCAGGATTACTAAAAGCAAGAAGTGGACAATTTTTTATTGAAGGTAAATTGACAAAGCAAAAGAACTTATATAAAAGTGTATATTTTGTAATGCAAGATGCAGATTATCAATTGTACTCCGATTCTGTTGTTTCTGAGTTAATGCTCAGTTCTATGAATAGTATTAAGCAAAATGATGAAAAAATAGAAAATGCGATAACTTTATTGAATATTTCATCATTCAGAAATAGACATCCGCAAAGCTTATCAGGAGGGCAAAAGCAGCGAGTTACTATTGCAGCTGCAATAGCTTCAAATAAAAAAATTCTGATTTTTGATGAGCCAACCAGTGGACTTGATTATGAAAATATGAAAGTCGTATCGGAAGCAATGAATACTCTTCGTAAAAAAGGAATACTGATTTTTGTTATTTCTCATGATTTAGAATTTTTAAGTAGAGTAGCAACTAAAGCAGTTTTTATAGAGAATAATACTGTTAGCAAAAGGATCAATTTAAAGAAAAGTGATGAGTTTGAAACAATAAAAAGATTTTTACTGCAGAGTGAGGGATATGAAGAATGAGCAAATCTTGTAAACAAAATGGAATAAGATATGATCCAAGAATTAAGTTGTTACAAGTTTTAATTATAGGGGTTTTAGTATTTACTTTGACTGGTAAAAAGTATGAAGTTCTACTTTTTTTGTCAGTATTTGCATATGGAATGATAAGCGGCATATACAAAACTTGTTTTAAATTTTTAGCTTTATATATAGTGTTGTTTATGGTAGCGGAAATAAGTCCATTATTTATTTCAACTACAATACACTATTTTTTCCTATGTTTTATAACATTGACACTCGCAACTATAAATATGATTAGAACAAGTGAAATATCTGAAGTATTAGCTTCCTTGCAAAATATGAAAATTCCATATTATATAAACATTCCACTAGCTGTTATATTAAGATTTTTTCCTACTCTAAAGCAGGATATTACTTGTATAAAGCAGGGAATTAAGACTAGAGGGATTGATATTTCTTTCCTTGGATTTTTAAAACATCCTTTTAAAGTTTATGAAATGATGTTGATTCCTATGTTAATGCGAATGTTATGTACTGCAACTGAGTTGTCGGCATCTGTTGAGACACGAGGACTTGGAGTTTCGTGTAAAAAAACTAGTTATACAGAAGTCAAATTTCGTATGCTTGATATGTTATTGCTAGTAATAATGATGGTATTTTATCTAGCTATCATCATTATGAAAATAAAAAATATTTAAAAACAAGGAGAATAAATATGGAAGAAAAGAAGAAATTTCAAATTAAAGATTTAATTATTACAGCACTAATGGTGTTATGCTCACAGGTTTTATATAGAGTGTTATCTTTTCTGTTCATATCGCCATACACAATGTTATTAGCAGTTCCGATATGGTCAATTATTGGAGCAATTGCCTATTTCTTAGTACCGGTAAAAACAAAAAATCCATGGATGATTTTATTATTTTGTGTACTTACAAGCATTATAGGTTTTTATCCACCATATATCATTAGTTGCATATTTGCCGGGATTATAGCTATGTTAATTGCAAGAATAAAAGGGGTTGGCAATTATAAAGGATTAACAATTGGATATATGATATTTTGTGTTCTTGCCGGCTTTGGTGGAATGTATGTACCATTTCTTTTTTATGCAGATCAAACACTTAAATCTTATGAAAAAATGTTTGGGAGCGAATATTTAGGTACATTAACTAAAATTGTTTCTCCTATGACTACAGCAATAATGCTTATTGTAATAGCCATTTGCGGATTGATTGGAGCAGTAATTTCTAAGAAACTATTGAAGAAACATTTTGAAAAAGCAGGGATTATTTAGAATTTTTTATAGATGAAATTGGAGGAGACCAACTATGAAAAATCAATCCTAAATTAGCAAAAAATTCCTTTTTCTATCGATGTGATATACAGACCTCTTAGTGGAGGTTGAATTCCAAGTCGTTTGTCATCATTTTCCAGATGACTCTGACGAGCTTACCGGGACTGGAGAAACGGTGAATATTACCTATTTCACCGAGTATCATTTCGCCGTTGATTCAAGACCGATGATGATGCTGTCGGGCTCTGTGTTAAGCGAAATGAGCTTCGAGACCAGTATTTGAAAGCCACCAGCGTCATTTGTAAATTTGAACAGCTCAATGAGTACTTCACCGTCAGATGAGATTGCTGAGGCGAAATGGTTAAGTTTGGCAATATCAACGCCAACATAGATCATGAGGTTGTACCTCCCTTCCTAAAGTCTGATGCCGTGATATCCACCAATCTGTATCATCGTAGACTTGCGTGAGATAAGTACTCGAGGGTAAAATCCTATGGCATATCCAACTAATAAACAATTCAGATACAGCTAGCGGCAATACACTCCTTCGAGTAGTCAAAGCTACAGAATAAAATCAAAAGTACACAGTATCTGAATGTATTGAACCACGATATTAAAAAGAAAGGAAAGTGGTGTTTTTGCTTTTGAAAACATCATACAAGATCATTTATGGAAAAGAAAAAATTATATGTTTTAACAGGCTTTTTGGGAGCGGGAAAAACCAGTCTTTTGCTACATATACTGGAAGAATTCTCCGATAAAAAGCTTGCTGTCATTCAAAACGAATTTGGGAAAACGGGAATTGACGGCAGTATTCTGGAAAAGAAGGAACTCACCATCAAGGAAATCAACAGAGGATCCATTTTTTGCTCCTGCCTGCAACTTTCCTTTGTGGAGGCTTTGGCAGAGATGAGCAAGGGAGATATGGAATACCTTTTTGTGGAAAGCTCCGGTCTTGCCGATCCTTCGAATATTCGGGACATTTTAAAGAGCGTAGAAGTTCTGGCCGGGGACGTCTATGATTTTCAGGGCGTAATCTGCCTGATTGACGGCGTGCATTTTCCAAAGCAGGTAAAGGATACGGAAACGGTAGACAGGCAATTAAAGCATTGTGATGTGGCAATTGTAAACAAGATGGATTTGATTTCCGAGGAACAATATAAGAAAGTACTTTCTTTGATTCGGGAAGTGAATCCCCATTGCCTGATTTTACACTGTGAAAATGGAAGAGCAGATCTTAGCTTTATTCGAGAGGGCTTTGAAAAGGGAAGCTGGGTGGATTCGGAAGAAAGCTTAAACACAGTGGACAATAAGCCGAAAACCATTTCTCTGGTCTGTACGGAAAATGTTTCCAAAGAGCGTTTTCATCAATTTTTACAGGAAGTTCTCCCGGACTGTTATCGGATTAAAGGTTTTTTCCTTTTGGACAATTGCTGGATGCAGGTGGATGTGGTGGAAGAACTAATCGACTATAAGCCATGCCCTGAGAAGGAGATTTCCGAGCTGGTATTTTTGTCAAAGGTTGGACCGAAGGTGATTCGGAGCATTGATGAGGCTTGGAAAAACTATATGGACTCTCCTATGAAGTTAAAGAATTAAAAACCGGAAAACCGGAAAAGAAACGTAGAACAGAAACATAGAAAAGAGGCGTAGAGAAGATACGTAGAGAAGATACCTAGAACAGAAATACTGATTAAAATTTAGGAATTGGAATGGCGAAAAAAGCGGAACAGTAATGTAGTGAGGGAGGGAATATGGAAATTAAGGTTATCGGTGCAGGCTGTAAAGAATGTGATACACTATATCATAATGTAAAAGAGGCGGTAAAAGAGCTGGGGAAGGATGCTAAAATCGAAAAAGTAGAGGAGTTAATCGAGATTGTAAAGCTTAGGGTACTCAGTGCTCCTTCTCTCATGATTGACGGGAAACTTATCGTAAGCGGACGGGTTCCCGGAGTTGAAGAGTTAAAAAAGCTATTGTCTTAAAGGAAGGAGAAGCGTGGTGCAAAAGGTAAAAACTGTAGCCATTGTCAGTCTCTCCAGCGGTGTTCTGGGAGAAGACTTTGTGCAGCATGAAGTAAAAATAGGCTTGGAACGCCTACGTCGTTTTGGGCTGGAAGTGAAATTCATGGAAAATGCCTTGAAAGGCTTAGACTATCTGAAATAGCATCCGGAAAAGAGGGCAGAGGATCTCTTACAGGCTTTTTCCGACGATTCGATAGATATGATTTTATGTGCCATAGGGGGAGAGGATACTTATCGCCTACTTCCCTATTTTTTTGAAGAGGGACAATTGGAAAAGGTTGTAAAGCAAAAGATTTTCCTTGGCTTTTCCGATACCACGATGAATCACTTGATGCTTCATAAATTAGGGATTAAGAGCTTTTACGGACAGGCTTTTCTACCGGATATTTGTGAGTTGGAAGAGGAAATGCTGCCCTACAGCGAAAAATACTTTTCGGAATTGATTCAAAGCGGAAGCATTCGTTGTGTTGAGCCGAGTCCGATTTGGTATGAGGAGCGGACAGATTTTGGACCGAAAGCAATAGGAACAAAACGAGTTAGCCATGAGAATAAAGGTTTTTTGCTCTTACAGGGCAGTCCTGTTTTTCAAGGAGAAATCTTAGGGGGTTGTATAGATACCCTCTATGATGTCTTTGACACAACGAGGCACGAGGATTCTGTCAGCTTATGCAAAAAGTATGCACTATTTCCGGATTTGGAAGACTGGAAAGGGAAAATTCTCTTGCTGGAAAGCAGTGAGAATCAGCCCAATCCGGAGAAGTATCGGACAATGCTCAAAGCCTTAAAGAAAAGCGGTATTTTCGAAGTCCTCAGCGGTGTGCTGGTGGGGAAGCCTATGGATGAGCGTTATTCCAAGGAGTATCAGGAAATTCTTCCGGAGGTGATTGGTAATCCCACTCTTCCGATTGTATTCAATCTGAA
Source organism: uncultured Oribacterium sp. (assembly GCF_902481605.1). Classification (NCBI taxonomy): domain Bacteria; kingdom Bacillati; phylum Bacillota; class Clostridia; order Lachnospirales; family Lachnospiraceae; genus Oribacterium; species uncultured Oribacterium sp. The sequence goes on from NZ_CABSXI010000029.1 coordinate 26,569, forward strand.
TGTGGGACATGCCACTCCCAGAGCGATTATTCCCTTTGGCATTATGGCGAAGGTGGATGTTTTGGCACAAAGAATCAGTTTTACGGAAGCGTAAGGCTGATTCTTAACTAAAAAAGACACATATTTTTCACAACTAAATTAGCACTCAACACTTGACAGTGCTAACAACTTGAGTATAATCATAATCAAGCAGAGGAACAGAGAAGACCGCAAGGACTTTAAAGGTTCTCACGATGATGAAGATTCTTCCCCTTGCTGAAAAAAATTACAAGAGATTAGAAGTCAAAAGAAGAGTATAAGGAGGAAAAAGATATGTTAGCACCTAGCATTTTTGGAGAAAATTTATTTGATGATTGGTTTGATTTCCCGGGCTTTAGAGGTCTTGGCAGAGTAGAGAATAAGCTTTATGGAGACCGGGCAGGAAGACTGATGAAGACGGATGTGCATGAGAAGGACGGACAGTACGATATGGATATCGACCTTCCGGGCTTTAAGAAAGAGGATATCAAGGTAGAGCTTCATGACGGCTATCTTCAGGTCAGTGCCGTAAAGGGCTTAAATGAAGAGGAGAAGGACGAGAAGGGGAAACTCATTCGTCAGGAGCGTTACTCCGGCTCTATGCAAAGAAGCTTTTATGTTGGAGAGAGCATTAAGCAGGAAGATGTAAAAGCAAAGTTTGAACAGGGCGTTTTGAAGCTTTCCTTCCCGAAGGAAGGGGAGAAGAAGCTTCCGGAAAAGCAGCCGATTATGATTGAAGGTTAAGGAGCTGTAAACAATCAAAATAATAAATAGGTTTTCGGCAATATAGGTCTGAATGCGGGGTAGTCTGAGCCCTAATTTCAGACCTATATTGCTTAGAAAACTATTTTGATTATTTACAGCTCCTTTTATTCTTTATTCTTTAATTGGAATTTGGATACCAGCTCCTGTAAGACATTGGCTTGTCCGGACAGCTCTTCGGAGGCTGCGGCAGACTGTTCCGCTGTGGCGGTATTGCTTTGTACCACGGAGGAAATCTGATCCAGTCCGGAGCTCAACTGTACAATGCCACGGGCTTCATCCTCGGAAGCATCGGATATCTTTGAAATAATATTTGTGATTCCTTCTGCTTTGCTCTTTACCAAATCCATGGATTCTGCGGTTTCTTGTGTGATTTTTGCTCCGCGAGACACGGCGTCAATGGTTTCTTCAATCAAGTCACTGGTATTTTGAGCGGCCTTTGCGGACTTCTGTGCCAGATTTCCGACTTCATCAGCCACTACGGCAAAGCCTTTTCCGGCAGCTCCCGCCCTTGCCGCCTCAATCGCCGCATTTAAGGAAAGGATATTGGTTTGGAAAGCAATATCGTCAATGGTTTTGATAATCTTTCCGATTTCATTGGACTTTTCCGTAATTTCCTTCATAGCCAGAGACATTTCTTCCATTTTTTGGTTACTGAGCTCTACAGCTTCCACGGAAGACAGGCTGAGCTTGTTGGCTTCCAGGGATTGTTCTGCGGTACTCTTAATCTTATCGGAAATCTCACTCATGGTAGCGCTTAGTTCCTCTATGGAAGAGGCCTGCTCCGTAGAGCCCTGAGATAGAGACTGTGCTCCATTGGATACCTGTTCTGCTCCGCTGTTTACTTCGGATGCAGAACGTTTAATCTCCTCCATGGTGTCGGATAAGTCTGTAGTAATATCCCGAAGGGAAAGCAGTAATGGTCTGTAGTCTCCTTTGTAAAGGCTTTCGTCGGAAAGGTCGACACGGAAATTTCCGTGGGAAACAGAGGAGAGCTTTTCGTTTAAATCCTGCATAATGCTCTTAATCTGTTGCATAACTTTATCAAAGGCGTGGGCAATGGTGCCGATTTCATCCTGTTTTTGATATTGAATTTCTACATTTAAGTTTCCGTCTGCCACCTGATTTCCGACCTTGGCCATCATTTGCAAAGGCTTCAAGGAGGAACGAATTAAAAGATTGGTAATCAGTGTCAGTAATACTACACCGCAAAGCACGATAATGGTGGATACGGTAATCAAGCGCTTGGTCACTCTCAAGTATTCGTTGCTGGAAATGCTCATAAGACTCCAAAGCGTTGTGCCGTCCAGCTGTGTGGGAGCAAAATACAGACGTCTGCTTTGACCGCTCTTATTCTGTAAAACCACATGGAAGGGTTTGTCTTCCTGCATTTTGCTGAGTAGCTCCGGTACATCCTTTTCGTCCAGTGCGTCATTTAGGGTTTTTTCTCTTAAATCTTCTCGAGAGCTGTAGAGGAAGTTTCCCTGGTCATCCATTACAGAGGTAAAGAGGCTTGGGAAACGGCTATCTTCCCGTGCCAAGATATCAAAGGCGGAAAGATTAATTTCAATGGTGACAACACCCTTAAATTCACCATTTACAAGAATGGGAGTGCAAACGGTAATCAAGGAATACTCCGGATATTCATCATCATGGTAAAGGGATGTGATGGTGGTCTTCTGGGTTTCCTTTGCGGTTTTGTAATAGCCCTTATTTTGATAATAGGAATAGGGATAATTGATGATATCTCTGGTTTCTGCGCTCTTTACGGTAAGGTAGGGCGCATAATCCGTTACGCCGGGAATCAAGACACCGGGCTCAAAGAAATACCCTACACCTGTAACATAGGGATTACTTTTTAAGGTGGAGTACATAGCGTTCATCATAACGACTTCCGCATTGTACCGGCTGGCGGGAATTTCCTGATTTAAAATACGAGAGCGAAAGGTCGTATTTTGCATGGGAGTAATTTCCTGCACTTCTCTGTTGCCGTCGTTAAAATTATTGATTCTCCAGGGATTGGCGGGAGCGCCTCCTACAGCATCATTTTGATCCCAAACAAAACTGATGGATTCCATCATACTATCGGCTAATGTTTGCACCTGAGTAAAAACTCTTCCGGTTTTCTCATTGGTGATATCCAGCAAATCTTCCATGTTTTTGTTTAAGTTGGCTTTTACGGATTTACTTCCCATGGTTACTATGGGAACGCTTAAGCTACAAAGAATCAAAAGCCCTACAATGCCTAAAAGCATCGATAATCGGGATCCTAGACTTCTGCTTTTTTCCGTCTTCTTTTGTTGTCCTGTTTTCTTCATTTTACATACCGGTCCTTCCTTGAATAGATATATGATAAAAGTCACACAAAATTTGGTGGCATTTTCCACGATTAGGGTTTTTATGGATAAAATATTTTC